>JBDSJW010000040.1:0-7069 GCA_039917235.1 Kapaibacterium sp. (SeqCode)
GCAAGATTGCGCTGAACCTGATCGGGCAGGAGCCCTCGAAGGGGAGCATCAAGGGCAAGCGCAAACGTGCTGGCTGGGACAACGACTTCCTTAGAAAAATTTTGACCAGTTAAATGCGATTGCCCTGTTCCTGATCAAGCAAAAATGGGGTCACAGTGGTGGAAGATGATTATGATGAACAGGTTAGGTTGACCGATCCCTCTGTGGCTTTCCGATGCAGGTCGAAAGTATCGCATTCAGCAATAGCTGCCGTAGGTGATGTTTGGAGGGGGAGTGGCGAAATTGTTACAAGGCATCTCCCGGGATGCTGGTGGTTGATCGCGCCTTGGTTATATTGGTACTCAAAATTCTAAAGCGTGAAATCCCGCTTGATGGGATTCGCTACCCAAAAATCTGTGGCGGCTGGCTCTTGTCTTCCCGCTTCTTCTGCAAGAACGCACTCGAAATATCTAACCAATCCATAGACTCTAATCACCTTCTCATTCCCAGGAGACGGCCAATGAAGATTTCCATACGATTACACTACCTGACACTGCTCATGGGGCTATTATGCCTCGGAGCGGTTAGTAAGACTCAGGCACAGGTTTGCCTCCCGGCATGGCAGTACCGTGTTCCGATGACCGTCAATAACTCTGCGAACACTTCGACATTGACCAACTATGCGGTCAATGTCGTGGTCAATACGGCTTCGCTGATCGCTACAGGGAAGATGCGCGCCGATGGCGCCGACATGCGCTTTACCGATAACGACTGCTGTACTCCGCTCAACTACTGGATTGAGAGCGGCCTGAACTCCTCATTTACCAGTGTCTGGGTCAATATTCCGACGCTTGCGGGCAGCAGCACTAAGACAATCTATCTCCTCTACGGAAATCCCGCTGCTACACCTGCCAGCAATGCGAACCTTGTATTTCCGCTATATGATGATTTCAATGGTGCCAGCCTTGACCTGACTAAGTGGACTCCTCCACGGGTCGGAGGGTCGGGATCGGCTTCTGTCAGTGGTGGTTCGCTCAACTTTACCGCTCCAACTTCATCGGCTGTTACCGTTAAGTCGCTCACGGCCTTTCCGACACCAATCATTCTGGAAGCACAGGTTCTCGGCTATGGCGGTAACTGGCCGAATATTGCACAGCTTATAGGAGGAACTGAGACTGGTTATACGCTCTTCTATGGAGCTGATCGCAATCCGCCATTATGTTTCGGTCCAACGGTCGCCAACGGTCCCCACTATTCTGCTTATCTGGAGAATCAGGTAGCGGCTCCTGGTGTTGGACTGTGGACTATTACCTGGACAAGTGCTGCCAAGACGGCCACTTTCCCCGGTGGTTCGATCACATATCAGCTCCAGACAGCTCCCGTATCCTATACACTCCCTGCCACGATGAACGTTGCGATGGGATGCCTTCAGACTAATGGTACTGCTACCAACGGTACCCTTTCATTGGATTGGGTCCGTGTTCGTACCTATACCAGTCCTCAACCGGAGGCTTCGGTTGGTCAGGAGGGGCTGAATGCTCCCACCACCATCACCCAGCAGCCGGTGAACAGGAACGGGTGCCAGGGGCAGGTGGCAACGTTCTCCGTTACCGCTACCGGCAGCAGCCTTACGTATCAGTGGCGGAAGAACGGTGTCAATATCCCCGGTGCCAATGCCTCGTCGTACTCGATCGGCTCGCCGATTGCGTCCGATGCGGGAACGTACGATGTCGTGATCTCCGCAAGTTGCGCTTCCACGGTGACCAGCTCCCCCGCAACGCTCTCGATCGTTGCTCCGACGCTTATCACCAGCCAGCCGACCGGCGCGTCCTATTGCGGCAATGCCGTTCCCACGACGTTCTCGGTAACGGCGACCGCGGCGAACATCACGTATCAGTGGCGGAAGGATGGGGTGAATATCCCCGGTGCCAACACAAACTCCTATACGATCCCGGCCCCCACGCCGGCTGATAACGGCGTCTATGATGTCGTGGTCGGTGGCGATTGCGGCCCCGTGACCAGCAACGGAGCGCGGCTTACCGTGACGCAGCCGCCGCAGTTTACGCAGCAGCCGTTCGATACCACGTCCGGCAATATGGGCGGCTCGATTCGTGACTACACCTTCTCGGTCGGGACCGGAGCACTGCTCCCGCAGCCGGAGAGTGGTGCCACGCAGCTCTTCAAGGCCCCCGCCGGGAGCGGTGGCGTCGATGATTCGGTGAGGCTGATCAACATCGGTTTCCCGTTCAGCTTCGACGGCGCGACCTACAATCAGATCTCGGTCAGCAGCAACGGCGTGATCGGCGTTGGCCCGATACCGGTGACGACGACCGGCATCAACGCCATCATCGGTGGCGGCGGCGTGCCGATCATCGCTCCATTCTGGGATGATCTCAGGGTCGGCGGCGGCGCCGGCGGATGCGGAAACCCGCTTGTGAGCTACTACATCAGCGGCACCGCGCCGAACAGGGCGCTTGTGATCGACTACAAGAGCGTCGAGCTGACGAAGCAGACCACCGCATGGGGGAGCTTCCAGGTTCGCCTCTACGAGCGCTCCAGCGCCATCGAGTTCTACTACGGACAGATGAGCCCATGCTCGATCTGCTCGACCGGCACGCAGGGGTGCTTCCCGAATTCGGCGACGATCGGTATCGCCTCCTCGGGCGCGGTGGCCTTCCAGAGCGTCTCGCTCGCGAGCACTCCGACGGTCAGCCTGACCAACCCGAACGACGCCAACGACCTGAACACGACGCCGATCACGAATGGTCGCCTTCTCACGTTCACGCCTCCTTCCAGCATCTGCCGCGATCGCCCATTTACGCTCGTGGCTGGTGCTGTTGGAACGGGCCTTCGCTACCAGTGGCGTTTCAACGGCAAGCCGATCGAGGGAGCTACCGGCCCATCCTATACGCGGTATGGACAGATCTACGATGAGGGGATCTACGATGTGGTGATCTCGGGCTCCTGCCCGGTGACCTTCGCGAGCAATCCTGTTCGTGTTCGCATCACCACAGAGCCGATCATCGTCAATCAGCCGCGCGATCAGTCGGTGTTGATCGGACAGCCGGTCACCTTCCGCGCTGATGTGATCTCGGGTGGAAACCTGACCTATCAGTGGCAGAAGGATGGGGTCAACATCCCGAATGCCACGCAGTCGACCTACTCGATCGCATCGGTTACGACCAAGGATATCGGCGATTACAATGTGGTGGTCTATGGCACGCAGTGCCAGTTCTACCTCACCGTCAGCAACCGTGCATCGCTTCTGATCGATGCACCGCTGGGGATCGCCAAGAACCCGGATAACCAGGTTCTCTGCAGTGGTGGCACGGCCAGCTTCACCGTTACCGCGAGCGGAAACGGTCTGGTCTACCAGTGGCGGAAGAACGGGGTTAATATCCCGGGCACGAACAAGCGCATCTTCACAATCGCCAACGTCACGGCGGCCGATGCCGGCACGTACGACGTGGTGATCAACGGTGAGTTTGGACAGTCGAGCACCAGCGGCCAGGCTACGCTTACGGTAAATCCGCTGGCCTCGATCGCGGCACAGCCTTCGAATCAGACTGTCTGCCTTGGACAGGCGGTTGCCTTTAACGTGACTGCCAACGGCACCGGGCTTACCTACCAGTGGCGGAAGAATGGCACGGCGCTTACCTCGTCCACGACCAACACCCTGAACATCTCGGCCGCCGCCATTGCGGATACCGGCCGCTACGATGTCATGGTGATCGGACAGTGCAACGATACCATTGCCAGCATCTCCGCCTTCCTGACGGTCAATCTGCCTCCGGCAATCACTCTGGAGCCGATCCCGGCCAACCAGAAGGTGAAGAGCGGAACGCAGGTGGTGTATACCGCCGCCGCGACCGGCACATCCGCCACCTATCAGTGGTACAAGAATGGCGCGCCGATCGGCGGAGCCGTTACCCCGACGTATACCATCCCAAGCGCTCAGCTTGCTGATGCCGGTACGTACTATGTTATGGTGAACGGTGTCTGCCCGCCGGCCGCAACCAGCGCTTCCGTGAAGCTCACGGTGGATACGTCGAGCCTCGGTGTTCCGGGGATCGTCGATGCCGCCAAGGGAGCCCGCATGACGGTGGTGCCGCAGCCGGCACGTGGCCTGACCAGGCTCGCGATTGAGTTCCCGTCGGGCGTGACGCCGCGCGAGGGAACTTCCGTGAAGCTCTACGATGCGGCTGGCAAGGTTGTGCTCGACCTGAGCACCAGCTTCGCCAGAAGCGGTTGGACTGCGGCCGATTTTGATGCGGCCACGCTCGCCACGGGGGCATATTACTGCCGCGTGGAAGTGGGTGGATGGAGCAGCAACCTCGGCATGGTCATGGTGACCAAGTAACCGGAACTCGGTTCCGATAGTTGTCGATAGGGCGGGGAGAACAGCGATGTTCTCCCCGCCTTTTTTGTAACCATGACATCGTTCGGTAATACTATCCGCCACCACGGTTAATGCGCGTAATGTGATTTCAATGGAATATTCCATATCCAACCGCGCATGGTCACGGTGATTTCAGATGGATAATTATCTATTTAACAGATCCGGCAATCAGCATGCGATCGGCATATCCTGATAATCATCATCACGAAGGTGGGTGCCACGGGATAATCCTATATCCGATAATACTTCGGGTTGTGCGCCCGCTTCGCGGGCTGGTGGTCTACGATTCAGATGGCGGAATTATTCGTTTTGTTAAGCGAGTTTAGGGATATAATCCTGTTTCGGAATACCATGAAAATAATATCCTGCCACAGGAGTTCCAGAGATGGCATCCATTTATCTTCGATCGTTGTTTATTGAGATCGGTGGCGATGACATGGGCAATCATATGCTTGGCGCGGGGCTATCCATGATACTCTTAGCTTGTCATCCTAAGCGGCGCGCGAAGACCCGCGGGGCTGCGAAGTGTATCTCCCAGGTGAAGCGGGGAGTACTGGTCCGCACATGGCCATGTATCCGTCTCGGTGAGATTGGCTTCACACCCCTGACGGGTCTTCACTATCGTTCACGATGACAATTCTTATTTTTTCGTTGACACATTCAACAAAAAATCCGTGTTGTCATCGTGAACGCAGCGAAAGATCTCGCACATTCGCACTGCTTTTACACAGATAGTGTCTTGACGTGAGCATAGACTTCGGGATGATATTCTCAATATGTGTCTCAAGCATATGATTGCCATTGATGGAGCATCCCGCGGCAAGGATGTATTAGGAATAACGTCGGCGTGGCGGATTGGCCGATGCCAAAAATCTCTCTTTTACTTCTATCAATAATGTGCGGATAACGATTGTATGAGGGAATAAGAATGAAGATGAGATGATGTCGCCCGGAATAGCAAGGATATCGAGCAGAAATTATGGTGGTCTGATCTCTTATATCGAATTCAATAAGCCCAAAATGTAAAGCCGCCGGCATGATTTGTTCAATCACCGACGGCTTTACAACCGGACCCCTCTAATCAGTTTGGTCAACAAAATCAGGGGGTGGATTTCGCTACCATTCAGTGCTGCTTCTGACTGGTTCTACTTGATCTTCATAAACAAGCCGGTCTTGGCGTCCACGACCACATGCTTCGTGTCACCCGCCGCCGTCTTGATATCGAATGTGTATTCCCATTTCGCGTCGGTCTTGTCGTACTCCAGGCTCCATGACTGGATCGTCCCCGGAACCTGTGCCAGTGCGGCGGTGCGCGCCACGCTGAGCTTCACCAGAGTGTCGCCCTTTACTGACGGCGTATAGTCGGTGCTGTCGAACTTTCCGGCCGTCTGCTTGATCTGTACCAGCGATCCCTTGAACGCGTCGAGTGTTACCTCGTACTTGTTGGAATCACGAGTCAGGTTTACCGTGTAGGTCGCGGTCGAGTCGTTCGTTACATGAATCACCGGGGTGCTGACGACAGCGCTGTCGATGATGTGGCCGGATATCGACTTGGCCGAATCGACGCTGATGACGCCGGGAGGAACCTTCGTGGAATCGGTGTTGCCGTTATCGTCGCAATCGCAATGGCAGTGGAATCCATGTCCGTAGCCATGTCCGTTGCCGTGACGATAGTGTCCGCGTCCATTCTTGTTCTTATGCTTTCCATCGCCCAGATCCTCTCCCTTGCATTTCTCATCCTCTTTCACCGTTCTCTGCTGGCCCGTCTGAGCATCGATATAGATCGTGACGTAGTGATTATCCTTTGTGAGGATGATGATCACATACGTCGGCGTGCTGTCCACGTTCTCCAGGTTGCACTCCACCACATCACCATCAGCGATCTTCTTCCCCTTCTCCTTCGCTTCCTTCGTTTTGATGGTGATATTCCGGATCACGATGATCGAAGGATAGTAGTAGTTCGTGATCTCCTGCTTGCTCTTGACCGTTCCAGTCTTCGGATCGATCACGATCAGGTAGACCTTGCCGCCGGAACGAACCGCGCACTCGTAGTTGAGCTGATCCGCGTCGTAATCCAGGTTAACGCCGAGGATTTCGGAGTTTCCGCCCGACTGCGATATCAGCATCTGAATGATCTGATCGATCGATATAACGATTGTATCTTGCGAATTGCGCTGTACATTCGCACGGACCGCATTCGCTTCCTGCGAAGTAACGGGGTCGCTCACTTCAACAGTGCCCGAGGTGCCGGGGGGATTGTTGGTGGTTGCGTTGGGGCCTGTCGCGTTATCGGCGCAGCCAGCCACCAGTGCAAAAAGGGAGAGTAGGCCTAACGCCGCATAGCGGTAGCATAGGCGGAAAATCACAGTCCGTTCCATTGTGATCCTTATCCTTAGAAGTTGAGTTGTTTTGTTGATTTCGCTCTCCTGATATTCCAACAACGGAATGCTCAGGAGAGTTGTTAGCGGAGCCCCGATTTTTTTTTCGAGGCAATTGCGCGGGCCGGCAGAGAGAGTGCGAATTGGCCCACAGGAGAGCGATGGGGGTTGGAGAGAGCCAGAGCCAATCGGATTAATGCCGTTACGAATTTTTTTCAGAGATTTTTACATCCCGTATTTCCGGTTATTCCACGATAATATTCGGCGCAATAAATCGGCCGAAGGATAGCATGCATTTTATGAATCGAGCGTT
>JBDSJW010000041.1:0-6246 GCA_039917235.1 Kapaibacterium sp. (SeqCode)
CCAGGCCGGCCAGTTTCTTTTCGACCAGCGCTACTGCTTGTTGGGAGACTGTCTGCTTCATCTATCCTGCATTACTGTTGGAGCACGCAATGATACGGACTGCGCGGGAATGGGAGCCGGGAAATGATTGTGATGATGAGATTGGTTGCCGGCCAACCCATCAGCCATATCCGCATAATCGACGAATCGGGAGCTACGATGGCGCACCGCCGGAAGTTCCGCCGGGGGAAATCCGGGCCCTGAAGGACGAGAATCATTGATCGGTGAACGATAAGAACCATATTCCCGCGCGGTCACGTGCCATTTGTAAAAAGTCATCTCCCGTGATAAGTTGCGCGCCATTGGGGGAGGATAGACTGTTCTATCTTCCTCCCCGGCACGATACGAACCCCCATCGATATCATTTTTTTGCTGAGCAGACCGATCCAATTTCCCTCCCGCGCATCGTTCACAGCCCGATTGCGAAGGATCGCGTGGCTCACATTCTCCCAGGTCGTTTCCGTCCGCGCATGGCGGATCACCAATTTCGATAGTAACCGAATAACGTTATGGCGAATCAAGCAAAGGCCAATCCGGCTGGCGGGCCGGTGAGCTGGTCCATTATCATCAGCCATCTCAAGGTGGCCGTCTACCGCGCGCTTCTCATGGATTCCACGAATACGGTGGTGCAGAAGTGGGAGGATCAGCGGACCGACGACAGCATCCCCGACACATTCGAATTGACGCAGCCGGTGGCGAAGCTGGCCGGATGTTATCTCTGGTGGCAGGCCGTGGTGATGGACCCGAGCGATGCCGGCGGCCCCTATGTGGGAAGCGTCACGGTGACTCAGGATGGCAATATGCTCTGCTCGGAGTCTGCTCCGGGGACTATTCCGCCGGGGAAAGGGATGGCCGATCTTTATGCCGATCAGGTCCAGTTTATCTGACCGGAAGGTTCAGCGATCCATGCAAACGATTCACCAGGAATAATTCATATGAAACCATCAATACGTTGTTTGATTGTGGCGCTTGTGCTCTTTGCCGTGGCCGGGAATTACCGCGCGCTGTACGGTCAGTCGCTCGGCAGCCTTCCCGCGGTGGACAGCCTTGCCAGATTCGAGGCGATCCCGAATGACCTTGTCTTTGAATTGCTGGGCCTTCCCGGAAATTCGATTCAGCAGCCGGGCACCGTTTCGGCGATTCTCGCAAGCCTTACCAGCGCCGTCGATTTCAAGGGGAATCTGGCTCCGGGCGCGGCCATTACGCTGGCTCCCTATCAGTTGATCATGGGGGATAGTCTGGAGCTGAAGGATTATGTGGGGAATTCCCTGGTCCGCATCCTCTCCAACACACAGATATCGCTTGGCACCGCTCCGGCGCGCGATGCCGACTCGGCGCTCGACTGGGGAGCAGGCCTCCGCATCGTGATTCTCAATTCCGGCGACGGACGAGTGAACAAGACCTATATCGATCAATTGCTGAACGCCGGTGATACGCTGCTGAAAAGATTTCCGCTGCCGAATGTTGGAAGCACCGTCTCACCATCGCAATTATCGGATAATACCAAGGCACTGAAAATGTCGATCGATGCGCGCAATATCATGCTTAAAGACAGCGTGGATAGCGTGGATGTCAATGCATTGGCGTCGTATCTGAAACGCGCGGACTCGCTGGGATCGCCCATATCCGATTCGCTGAAGGCATATCTTTCGACGATCAAGAATAATGTGCAGGGACGTGCCTCATTGCAGGCGGCAAAGAAATCGATAACGCAGCAGAAATTAACTCCCGCATGGAACAGCACATCGCTGGAGGTAAACCTGGGAACTGTGTACAGGGCAAATTCGGCGCAGGTGGGGCAGAGCCATTTCAAGGCATTTCGAGGCTGGGTAAACGGCGGAATCGGCACGGGAAATTCGCAGTTTATCGGGCAGATCGGCGTTGAAATGGATAAGGGCGAAGCGGGTTCGGGGGATTCAACGGCCGTTACCTCGGCGCTGATGTACAGGATCGGAAATCAATACGCGCGATTTGGCGTGGGGGTAAATACCGAGAATTTCAACAAAGGCGTTATCTCCATGCTCGGTGAAATCAGGGTGACGGGAAAAACATGGGCCGTGATCTCGTTCGATGGGCAGGTGGCCTCCGGCGCCCGTCCGATATGGAAGCCGAGCCTGACATTGAAACTTCCCGCGGGACAGTTCGGATCGGAGTGATGAACATTATTAGAAATAATTCAACAGTCTGATATCCACAACATCTACCGGCACGCGCATCGGAACGGCCCGGAGGCTTATTGATCGGCGTGCCAATGGCCGATGCTATCACAGGAGATGAAATATGTTCAGCCTTGGAATTCTGGATGTCGGGATCGGGCTTGCATTTGTGTATCTGATGGCGAGCCTGATCTGTACATCGATCAATGAAATTATCGAGTCGTGGTTGAAACATCGCGCAAGCGATCTGGAGAAGGGAATTCGCGATCTTCTTGGCGATCCCGGCGGAACCGGGATGACCTCCCTGCTCTATAATCATCCGCTGATCAGCGGACTTTTTCAGGGGATATATAATTCCACGAGCAAGAAGCAGGATCTGCCGTCGTATATACCCGCCCGGAATTTCGCGATGGCGGTGGTGGATCTGATGGTAATTCCACCAACGACGCCAGTCGCCGAAAATCCACCAATCGCCGAAAATCCACCAACTGCTGAAAATCCACCAATTGCCGAAAATCCTCCGACGGCGGGGAACGCAAATGGCGCCGCCGGGATAGCCATAAAGGCGATCGGCGGAACGCAGATGGATCAGGCATTGACGGCGCTGGCGAAGCAGGCGGGAGGTGATCTCGACAAACTCCGCGCGGATATCGAGGCATGGTATAACAGCGCGATGGACAGGATTGCCGGCACCTATAAACGCCGTGTGCAGGCGGCGGTCCTGATTATCGGGCTGGTGGTTACCATGGCGGCCAATATCGACACCATCACGATTGTCAATTCCCTCTCCACCGATCCCGCCGTCCGGAATTCCATGGTTGCCGCCGCGCAGGAATATGCGCGCAGGGATTCGCTGGCGCCTGATACTACCGGAGCAAGCGCCAGTAATCCGAAAATGCTTGGCACGCTGGTGGAAAACGACCTGCGAACGATTCGCCAGGCCGGCCTTCCGATTGGATGGGATTGCGGAAATCCGCGGATTGTTCCAAGAGATCTTGCCGGCTGGCTCACGAAAATCGTTGGATGGATCCTGACCGCGGCGGCGATATCGCTCGGAGCGCCATTCTGGTTCGATACGCTGAATAAATTCATCGTTGTCCGCTCCACGGTAAAGCCGCGCGAGAAGAGCAAGGAGGAGCAGTCAAAGGATTAACGTCCGTGGGGATTTCCCGGGCATGATATCCACGATTCAGTCATCCATTTTCCAACCAAATCTCGAAAGTATTTATGGCAAAAATAAATTTCACCAACGGCCTGCGCGATGAATATCGACGCCTGTTCGATACATGCGAAATCCGGCCGAACCGCTTTGCGGCGGTTGATGCGATTGTCGATGCGATCGAGAAACACAAGGATCGATATATCACGGTGGGGACTCCGCTCGGGATTCCGTGGTATGTGGTGGGGGTGATCCATAATATGGAGGCATCGCTCAGGTTTACCACGCATCTCCACAATGGCGATCCTCTGACGGCGCGTACCGTTCAGGTTCCCGCCGGGAGACCCAAAACCGGCTCGCCGCCATTTACATGGGAGGAGAGCGCCAATGACGCGTTGCGGCAGCGCGGGCTGAACGGACTTCCCGACTGGAGCATTCCCATCATGCTTTACCGGCTTGAGGGCTATAATGGTTTCGGATATCGCCTGGGGCATCCCGACGTGCTTTCCCCATATCTCTGGAGCTTTACGAATCATTATTCGAAGGGGAAATTTGTGGCTGATCACAAGTTCTCCCATACCGCCGTTTCCGGGCAGTGCGGCGCCGCGGCAATTATCCGTCGCATGACGGAAAGGGGAATGATAGCATTTGGAGCCGATGGTCAGCCGGTTGAGGGGACGGCCCCCTCTGTCTCCGATCTGGTGCAGAATGTCCGTTTTTCGAAAACCGTGAAATCCGCTGCCGCTGAACAGTTGCAGCGCGCCCTGAACAATATCCCGGGGATATTTCTTCGCGTGGATGGCGTTCCGGGAACGGGAACATCCGATGCCGTCAAGGCCGTCACCGGGCATTTTCTGATAGGCGATCCACGCGCCTGACGTACAATCCGGGCGGGGAGCATGGTTCCCCGCCTTTCCGCCATCCCGACTTCCGAATCTTCAGCAACCAGCCCTGGTCCGCAGCTCCGATACGTAGTTCTTACGTATCGGAAGCCGTGCCGTTCCCTATCATCTTGCATCAGTTCATTCAGCGGCGGCGGCTGATCTGATTCCGAATATCAGGCCGAACAAATGGTTGTATTGCCACTCGCCAGAAGACGGGAGTATATCGATTCTCCGGCTGGACGAGGTCTATTGGGGGGTGAATTCTGCGAGGGGCGGGCGGCAGATCCCCGGCATTTCCGATTCAGGGAGTTTCGGAAGGCCGGGGGTGCCGCTGATATCCGATTGCAGCCGCTTTCCTGGGGCTTGGATTGCTCACGTTCAGGATTTCGTGATATTCCGGGGGTGAAGAACCATCACGGTGCGTGGTTTAGATGACACGCTCAATTCATCGGCATAATCTGTTTTCGCTGAATTTTCCACGCTTTTTTTCTCTGGCACGGCGGTTATTATCATCCTGGGTGAGTACATGGTTATTGGTTGAGTGAGGTAGACCTTTTTCATATCTCCCTGAAGAAGGTCACGGGAAAACGCCGGCGTCCGTTGATGGGATTCGCTATGATATCGATCGATCGTCCCCGATATCATTGCTGCTGCTGATGCTCTGGCATGCAGAAGAATCGTATCGATGAAACGCCGGCGTTTTTTTATTGATCCGGAATTTTATTTCCACGCACTGCATCACGGAATAATTATCCACAAAACAAGCGCGCGAGCCCGAAATTCATCAGGCCCGCGCGGTTGAAAATATTATATACGATTCCCCGGTTTATCGGGACGCGCTGAGATGCGGGATAAGCGATCCCAGTTCCGGGTCGAGCGCAAGCCACGATTTCAACATCGCCTCGTGGTCCAGATGCTCCTCGTCCCCTTCATCCCTCTCATCCTCATAGCCAAGCGTCTCGCTCAACCGATTTCCGATCGATTCACTGCCAGGACTTTCGCGGACGAACTGTTTCAGCGCCTGCTCACCGATATAATCGCATGTCAGATCCTCCACCTGATCCCGGGTAGGCTGCACCCCCGCCATCCGGCGCACGACTTCCGCCACGCTATCGATAATGGGGAGAAAATGTTCGTCGCGCGCGGCCACATGCGTCAGTTCATGCGCAAGGAGCAGAATCACTTCATCATCGATATCAAGATCGACCGCGTACTCGGGGCCGACACGGATCTGCCCTGGATACTCTATATCAACTTCGGCAAGTCCGCCCAGCGCCGGGTCGAGAATCAGCGTATCCACCGCGTTGATGTACGCGGTTGCATTGCTGAGATCAAGATCGGCCAATCCGAAACGGATCGCGTTCTCATGAATCGCCGCAAGCGTCAACTGCTTGGCGCGCGCAAGAAGTCGCTTGGTGTTCATCATTCCCAGTTGCAGCCGTCCGTTTATCGCACGGCTGGCCGAGGCGCGGCGCTCCATCGGGGGGGGAGTTGTCTGGGTTGATTGATTGCGAAGCTGTGCGATACCGGACTGTGGAGTGCTCAGCCAGATTGCAAGCAGGCTATAGCCGATCCATCGTGTGCCCGGAATTTTCCAATAAGTGTTCATCATCGTCTCTCCTCATCATCGCATCGCATATCATTAGTGTCATACACTATCTGAAAACGAATTGCGTGCCAGCTCATGCTGTCCCGGAAGGATTGAGACAGCATCTCATCAGAATCTCATACTTGGCCGATAACTTGCAGAGTCGTTATGCGTGGCTCGGTTGCCGGCCTGTTGTAAGAGGCCCAGGTCACATTGATTTCGGATCGTTCATGGCGTCCAGCCGTACCCCGGAATATCCTATTAGTTCAGCCCTCCCTCCGTTTTAACCCGCGGTTATCGTTCCCGGCGGAGCCTTCGATCTCCGTTTTCTGGCTTGGATGGGCCATTCCATTCCCCTCGACTATGAATACGATATCTCTGAATCCTGTTTCCCTGTCCGAGCGTTCCTGGCGGCGTCAG
>JBDSJW010000042.1:0-9191 GCA_039917235.1 Kapaibacterium sp. (SeqCode)
GCTGTTTTACGGAGGTGAATCATCGGGTAAAAACGGCACGGCCGCGGCCGCCGGGGCATCCCGGATTAACGGTTGCCTATCTCCCGCGCATTGTGTAGACTTGTCCTCTTTAACGTAACCAGTAATCGCCAGGCGCGGAGCCCGGTACGTGTCCGTATACAAACGGCCCGGGACCCCGGTCCGAAAGCAGGACGCGCCGAGCCACCGATCCCCGATCAAGAGAGCATAACATGTTTCCGCAGTTTCCGGACAGGCCCAATTACAGCGCGCTCGAACGCGAGATCCTCGACTTCTGGAAGGAGTCCAATATCTTCAAGCGTTCCGTGGAATCACGTCCCGAGGAGAAGGCATGGATCTTCAACGAAGGCCCTCCCACGGTCAACGGCAACCCAGGCATTCATCACGTCTTCGGCCGCGCGCTCAAGGATATCTTC
This sequence comes from Kapaibacterium sp. (SeqCode), assembly GCA_039917235.1. GTDB lineage: Bacteria > Bacteroidota > Ignavibacteria > OLB7 > OLB7 > JAFDZV01. The sequence goes on from JBDSJW010000042.1 coordinate 435, forward strand.
TGCCGCTACAGGACGATGCGCGGCTACCGCGTTGCCCGCAAGGGGGGCTGGGATACGCACGGCCTGCCGGTGGAGATCGCCCTTGAAAAGCAGCTTGGCCTGAAGGAAAAGAAGGAGATCGAGACGAAGGTCGGCGTCGCCAACTTCAACAGGATGGCGCGCGAGTTCGTGTACGAACATATCAACAAGCCGGGGGGCTGGAACGAGCTTACCGAGATGATGGGCTACTGGGTCGATCTGGATGACCCATATATCACCTGCACCAACGAGTATATCGAGTCGGTCTGGTGGTCGCTCTCGGAGTTCTATAAGAAAGGGCTGATCTACCGCGGCTTCAAGATCGTCCCGCAATGCCCCCATTGCGAAACCCCTCTCTCCTCGCACGAGCTTGCGCAGGGCTACGCGGAGGTGCGCGATCCCTCCCTCTATGTGAAGCTGCCGCTGGTGCCGGGGCAGTCGGCCAATGGAACGCCCCTTCCCGACAACACTCTCTTCCTGGTCTGGACAACGACCCCCTGGACGCTGATCTCCAACGTGGCTCTGGCGGTCGGGATCGATATCGATTACGCGCTTGTACACGACGCTGAAACCGGCGAGCATTTTATCCTTGCCGATGCCCGCCGCGCCGCGCTTGATCCCGATGGGAAATGGAATGTGGTAACGATGTTCAAGGGGAGCGATCTTGCCCGGCTGCACTACGTCCGCCTCTTCGATTATGTCCCTGTTGATCGTGATGCGTTCTACGTCACGATCGGCGATTTCGTCTCCACCGAGGATGGCACGGGCATCGTCCATATCGCCCCGGCGTTCGGCCAGGACGATTATGAGGTGGCGCGCCGCTACGATCTCCCGGTGCTTCAGCCGGTCACCCCCGGCGGACATTTCACCGACGAGGTTACTGATTTCGCCGGGCGGGCCGTCAAGACAATCCGCTTTGAGGATCGCGTGGAGGAAGGGGTGGACAAGGAGATCGTGATCGCGCTGAAGAAGCGCGGGCTGGTCCTGAAGTCCACAAACGACTATCTGCACAGCTATCCCCACTGCTGGCGGTGCGATAACCCGCTGATCTACTACGCGCGCGATTCCTGGTATATCAGGACCACGCAGTACGCCGCGGAGATGATCGAGCAGAACCGGAACATCAACTGGCAGCCGCCGGAGATCGGCGTTGGACGCTTCGGCAACTGGCTGGAGGATAACAAGGACTGGTCGCTCTCGCGCGATCGCTACTGGGGAACCCCCCTTCCGATCTGGGTAAACCAGGAGGATCCCTCCGATACCCTCGCCGTCGGCTCCATCCACGGGCTGATGGGCGGCGAGTATGAGCAGGAGGATGGGACGATTGTGCCGATGGAAACCGTCGCCGATCAGATCGATCTTCACAAGCCGTTCGTCGATCATGTGATCTTCCGTCGCGACGGCAAGGTCTATCGTCGCACGCCGGAGCTGATCGACGTCTGGTTCGATTCCGGCGCGATGCCGTTCGCGCAGTGGCACTATCCGTTCGAGAACCGCGATCGGCTGGAGAAGCTCTTCCCGGCCGACTTCATCGGCGAGGGGATCGACCAGACGCGCGGGTGGTTCTATACGCTCCACGCCATCGCCACGCCGATGTTCGGCCGGCCGGCCGCCAGGAACATTCTGGTAAACGGCCATGTTCTGGACAAGGAAGGGCGGAAGATGTCCAAGCGACTCGGCAACACCGTTGATCCGTTCGAGATGATGCGGAAGTACGGCGCCGACGCGGTCCGCTGGTACATGGTGACCAACTCGCCGCCGTGGAAATCGATGCTCTTCAACGAGGAGGATATCCTCCCGACCGTCATCGCCGATTTCTTCAGGGCGCTGACGCAGTCGTACAACTTCTTTACCCTCTACGCCAACATCGACGGCTTCACCTACGCGGAGGAGCGGATTCCGGTGGCGGAGCGGGCGGAGCTGGACCGATGGATTCTCTCGGTCCTCAACTCCACGACCGCGGAATATCTGAAGCTGATGGATGAGTTCGACCCGACGCGCGCCATGCGTCTGGTATCGGAGTTCACCGTGGAGCAGCTCTCCAACTGGTACGTCCGCCGCAACCGGCGCCGTTTCTGGAAGGGGGAGCTGTCGGCCGACAAGGTAGCGGCGTATCAGACGCTCTACGAATGCCTTGCCGCGGTCACCAGGATGATGGCCCCGCTGGCGCCGTTCCTCTCCGACCGCATCTTCCGCTCGCTGAACGGCGTAACCGGTCGCGATCCCGCCGAATCGGTCCATCTTGCGATGATCGAGGAAGTGGAAACCGTCGCGATCGACCGCGATCTGGAGCGCCGGATGGCGCGCGGGCAGCGGATTGTGGCGCTGGCGCTGATGCTCCGGCAGAAGTCCAACCTGAAGGTCCGGCAGCCGCTCCGCCGTCTCCTGATCCCCGTCCTGAACGACGCCGAGCGCGAGGATTACCGGGCGATGGAGGAGATCATCAAGGACGAGCTGAACATCAAGGGGATAGAGTATGTATCGGCCGAGGAGGGTTCGGACATCGTCAAGATGAAGGCAAAGGCGAACTTCAAGACCCTTGGACCGAAGTACGGCAAGCAGATGAAGAGCGTGGCCGCCGCCGTGGTTGGGATGTCCGCCGGGGAGATCATCGAACTGCAACGCAACGGGCGCTTGACTCTCACGTCGGGGAATGATACGTTTGCGCTCCTTCCAGAGGATATCGAGGTAATCCACGAGGATATCGAGGGATGGCTTGTCGCCTCCGAGGGGACCGTCACCGTTGCACTGGACACCGAGCTTGATGAGGATCTTCTGAACGAGGGGATTGCGCGGGAGTTCGTTAACCGCGTGCAGAATCTCCGCAAGGATTCCGGGCTGGAGCTTACCGACCGTATCAGGCTTGGCTTCGCGTCCGATCCCGAACTGGCCGGGGCATTGGAGGCACAGCGGGCGTACATCATGGATGAAACGCTGGCCGTGGAGTTCGGGCCGCAGGAGAAGGAGACGATGCTCGATGTGACGCTGAACGGGAAGCCGTGCCGCATCGCGCTTGAGCGGGCCGCCGAGATCCCCGCGAGCTGATCTCTGGCATTAGTTTTATGCAGATACTGCTTGAAACGCAACCGGATGGGCCTCCCCCTCCCCTCCCGATAACCCCGATGAATCGCGGGGGATGTTGCGGTTCGATATTCCGAATATCAATCAATTAATACGTCAGTTGTGAGAGATGAGGCAGCAGACGTGCGGTGGGGACAGAAGTGCCCGGCAGGGGCACAGGGGCGGCCGGTGATCAACGGCTGCTGACGGGGTGGAGACCTCTTGAAGCTTCATCAACTGAGCACTGTACATTGAGGCGACACGCACTATGGCAGACAAGAAGACATCGAAGCCCGCCGCGAAGAGCACCAGCAGCTCCAAATCAGGCGCCTCCAAACCCAGCGGCTCCAAAACGGGCAGCTCATCGAAAGGCGCTTCAAAAGCCGATAGCTCATCGAACAACAGTCTGAAGGCGGGGAGCGCCAAACCGGGCGGTTCAACAACGACCGTCTCCAAGGCCGCCGCCGCAAAACCCGCCGTCGCCAAGGCCGGCACAGCATCAAAGAGCGCAACGCCGAAAAAACCGGCCCCCGCTCCCGAACAGCCGAAAGCCTCGGCAACAAAGGCTACCAAATCCGCACCGCAGAAAGGTGGCGGCAGCGCTCCCGCAACGCCATCGAAGACGGCTTCCGCCCCTTTGACGGCGAGCTCACAGAAGACGGCAACCAAGACAAAACCAATGGCAGCAAAACAATCAGAGCCGGAAACCCCAACCCCGACCCCCGTCGCGGAGGCACCGGTGACTAAAACCCCCTCGAAGAAGAGCGCATCGTCCGGCAAGAAACCAGCGGCCGTGAAATTCCCCAAGGGGATCTTCTCCCCGGCAACCGGCACCGCTTCCAGCGATCCGTTCCCTGAAAAGGATCTTGAGAAGTTCCGCGTCCTGATTCAGGATCTCCGCGTGGAAAACCAGGATGAGCTGGAAGTGCTCACCGAACAGCTCCGCGAGATGACCTCCAGCGAGAACACTGACGATAACTCCGCCTACTCGCTCCATATGGCCGAGCAGGGAACCGACGCGATGGAGCGGGAAAAGACGTTCCTCCAGGCGCAGCGGACCAACGATTACATCAAGAAGCTGGATGAGTCCATCCGTCGCATCCAGGACGGCACATTCGGCCTCTGCCGCGTCTGCGGGCTCCGCCTGGACAGCAAGCGCCTGCTGGCGGTGCCGGTGACGCAGGTCTGCACAATCTACAAGAACACATCGAAGCCGTGCGAGCCGGGGAAGATTCAGATGGAAGCGGTCGGCACTCCTGGCGAGGAGAATTAGTAGCAGACAATGCGAAAACTCCTCTCCCTCTCCGCGCTGATCGTCCTGATTGACCAGGCAGCAAAGCTGGCAATCAGAGGATTCGATCTCTTCGGCATCCATCATGCCGGCATGCAGATGTATGAAAGCAGGCAAGTTCTCGGTGAGTTCTTTCGCCTGACATACGTCGAGAACCCCGGCATGGCGTTCGGCCTGAACTTCGGGATGCCGATTATCCTGAGCATCTTCTCAATCGCCGCGGCGGTCTTCCTGGTCTATCTGCTGAAACGGACGGAAAGCGATGGGATGAGCGGCCTGCGAATCGCGCTGGCGCTGATCCTCGGCGGCGCGGTCGGCAACCTGATCGATCGCGCCTTCTACGGTGTCATCTTCGATTACGCCCCGCTCTTCTACGGCAAGGTGGTCGATTTCGTCGATATCGATATCCCCGATATCAAGCTCTTCGGCAACGAACTGCGGCGCTTCTATGTCTTCAATATCGCCGATGCCGCGGTCTCGATCGGCGTGGTGCTGCTGCTGATCTTCTACCCGTCGAAGAAGCACGTCCTCCAGTCCGATTCCACCCCGCCGCCAGTTGATGGTGACATGAGGGATGACACGCCGGCGATGCCGCATCGGGAGATAACCGCGGGATCGTAGCGCGGCCTATCCGTTGAAATCATATGAAGGCGTTCTCCGGTTCGGGGAGCGCCTTCAATGCTCCATCCCTCCCCCCCCTCGACTGACACATCGATACGCGCACTGATCCACTCTAACCGGAGCCGCAATGTTTCGCGCCATCATTATCATCATGCTCTGCACGCTTCTGTTTGAGCATTGCAACAGCGCCAGCGGCGGCACGCCCGACGCGCACAAGTCGCCAGGAAGCGGGGGGTTCGATATCAGGAGGATCAAACATGTCATCGTGATCTATCAGGAGAACTGGAGCTTCGATGGCTTGTACAGCCAGTTTCCCGGCGCCGACCGGACGCCGTTCGGCACGCGCATCCGGCAGTTCGACGCCAACGGCGCGCCGATCGATTCGATGAACATCCCGTGCGATAACGAGGGGCGACCATTTACCGGGTCGCCATGGAAAGACAAAATGCCGGTGATCTTCTACTCGCTCGACAGCTTCAACGGGGGCGAAAACCCCTACACCAACCGATCGCACACGCGCGACATCACCCACAGATTCTATCACCATCCCAGGCAGATCGACGCGGGGCGGAACGATCATTTTCTCTACTGGAGCGACAGCTCCACCGCAATCCCCAACGGTCGGGAAAACATGAACGCGCTCACGTTCGGAGGGGTGGACGCATCAGACCTTCAGGTGGGAAGGCTGGCGCAGAACTACACCATGTGCGACCGCTGCTTTCAGTCGGTCTACGGCGGCTCCTTTATCAACCATCAATGGCTTGTCTCGGCCCGGATGCCGCTCTGCCCCGACACGATCACCAACGCGACCAAATACATCTCCGATCCCGCCAGCCCGCTGCCGGGGAAGTGGGACAACAAGCTCTCCGCCACGCCGGCAAAGGATCGCCCGGGCTATCACTACGCCATCAACACGGTCTTCCCCCCATTCCCGCCAACCGACAGCAACGCAAAGCATGGGCTGATGATCCCTCCGCTCACCGACACCACCATCGGTGACAGGATGAGCAGCGCACATGTCTCGTGGAAATGGTACGCGCAGGGGTGGAATGAGGCGATGAAGACGCCCGGCGCCGTCGATGGCGCGTTTCAGGTCCATCATCAGCCGTTCAACTACTATCAGAACTTCAACCCATCCACAAAGGAAGGGGCGGCCAACCGGATGAAGCATCTGGCCGATCTTGACGCATCGTTCCATTCCGATCTGGATCACAATACGCTTCCTGATGTCTCCTTTATCAAACTCACCAACCTGAACGATCAGCACCCTGATGACGCCGATATCAGAACCGGCGACTCGGCGGTGGCGGCGCTTGTGCGCGAAATCCAGAACCATCCGGCAATCTGGAAGGACTGCGCAATCATCATCACGTTCGATGAATTCGGCGGGCGATGGGATCATGTGGCGCCGCAACCGGTGGACGAGTACGGCCCGGCAACCAGAATACCGATGATCATCATCTCCCCCTTCGCAAAGCTCGGCTACGTGGATACCACCCACTACGAGACCGTCTCTATCCTCGCCCTTATCGAGAAGCGGTGGGGGCTGGCGCCGCTGACCGCGCGGGACCGGAACGCGGGAAATCTCCTGAACGCATTTACGACATCGCCGGCCGAGGAGCGGAAGAGAAGGAAGTGATGCTCCCCGGCGCCGTCAGCGCCGGAGATGAACCATGCGCGTAACCTCCCGCCCGCCGGAGCGGAGCACGCAGAGATAGCTCCCGGCGGCAAGCCCGGCGCCATTCAGTCGGAGCTGATGCCGGCCGGCATCGCAGGTTCCGTCGGCAAGTGTGGTGATACGGTTGCCGAGGATGTCCAGGATGGTGAGGGTGATATCGGAGCGTGACCGGAGGGAGAAGGTGATGGTTGTCCCATCAGTGAATGGCTCGGGGACATTCCCCTCCAGCGCAAGCCCGGTCGGCTGCATGGCTGATTCATCCACCGCAAGCTCGGTGATGTTCCCGCCATCGATCTGGAACTCCCTTCCGTCGATGCGGGCATGGATAAGCGTTGTTATCCAGTAATCCTCCCACAAGGGGTTAGGATCAGGGTTTTGCTCTCTCGCCAACAACCACAAGCCGAGACCATAGAGGTAATAATCGGCGTTCATCTCTCGTATGGGAAGGGGATAGCCGTATTGACGATATCCGCACTTCAGCGCCCGGTTGCCATCCCAGCATCGCAGATTGTCGATCACATATTCGGTATCCGGGTCGGCATATTGATAGATCACGCCGGAGGTGGAATCGAGTCGTTGAAAGTAGCGTCGGGCAGGATCGGTGCTATACATGTCTCCCCGCTGATCGAACATGAAATAGCGATGGCCGTTCGGCATAAGGATGTCGCCGATGATGGTGATGCTTGGATATGTGGTATCGGACCACGGTACTACATGAACTCTCCTGTACTCCCACTGGTTTCCAATCGCCATCGGGCGGTAGCGGAGGGCCGAATCGATCTCCTGCGCGGCGGCGGTGACGCCGGCCAGCGAGAGAAGCAATACAACAAGGAGAAGAGTTCTGATCATGGTGATATCCAGGTTGATAATGAGCTTCGATGACGTTATAAACACATCATCACGCAATCTCTCTCACCTGAACTGCGAAGGCCCCGGCGCATAAACACCGGGGCCTTCCAGAATATAACGGCATCGAACCAGGTCTTTCCCGAATTACGGGAAAATGCCCAGCTCCATATACGACTTCGCAATCTTATCGATTGCCACCACAAACGCGGCGGTGCGGAGGTCGTTCACCTTCTTGTTGGTGTCGTAGGCCACCTTGAGCTGATAGAACGCGTTGATCATCGTCTCCTCCAGGCCGGAGTCCACGTAATCCGCCTCGTCGGCGCCATGGACCAGAACCGAGCGCTCCGCCTGCGTGAGCGCGGTGCCGGTTGCCCGCTCCACCATGGAGACGATGCGCGTGTAGGAGCTCTCATCGGCGCGCTTGCCAAGGCGTCCGAAGCGGACATGCGAGAGGTTCTTCAACCACTCGAAGTAGCTCACCGTCACGCCGCCGGCGTTCAGGTAGGCATCGGGGATGATATGGATGCCGCGCTGGAGGAGGATATCCTCGGCACCGGCGGTCACAGGTCCATTGGCTCCCTCGGCGATCATCCTGGCCTTGATCTTCTCGGCATTTCCCACGTTGATCTGGTTCTCAAGCGCGGCCGGGACAAGGATATCGCAATCCACTTCGAGGAGGGCGTTCCCCTTCTTGTAACCCTTGGCGCTCTTAAATCCGAGGATGGAGCCGGTCTCCTTGCGATGACGGAAGACCTCATCCACATCGAGGCCGTTCTTATCGAAGATGCCCCCCTCGTACTCGGCGATGCCGGTGATGATGGCGCCCCCTTCCTGAAGGTTCTTGGCGGCCCAGTAGCCCACGTTGCCAAGCCCCTGCACAATGATCCGCTTCCCTTCCAGCCCCGGCGCCAGGCCGAAGATGCCGGCATTCTCAGTGCTTGAAAGAGCCTCACGGATACCGAAATAGATGCCGCGGCCGGTGGCCTGCGTGCGACCATCGATGCCCCCCTGCGAGAGTGGCTTGCCGGTGACGCATGCAAGCGCATCGATCTGGTTGGAGGTCACCGACTGATAGGTATCGGCAATCCAGGCCATCTCGCGAGGGCCGGTCTGATAATCGGGCGCCGGAACGTCAACGGCGGGCCCGATGCAGTTCCGCTTGATCAACTCCATCGTATAGCGACGGGTGATCCGCTCGATCTCCTCCTCGCTATACTTCTTCGGATCGAACTGGATTCCC
>JBDSJW010000043.1:0-3163 GCA_039917235.1 Kapaibacterium sp. (SeqCode)
GTGCTGACCTATAAACTTGGAGAATCATGGGAGCTGGGGGCAACATGGGTCTACGGCACCGGACAGGCATTTACAATGGCGACCGGGCAATATTCGATCGATCCGATCCGCGATCAGCATTCGCAGCACGGCTGGTTCGGGAGCGGCGATACCCGATCCGATTATACCGAGCGGAATGGCTACAGATTGCCGCCGTTCCATAAGCTCGATCTGAATTTCACGCATAAATTCAGCTGGTTCGATCTCCCCTGGCAGTTCTCGATCAATATCTATAATGCGTACAACCACAAGAACACGTTTACGCAGTATATAACCACCGAGAGTTTTCTGAACCCGGCAACCAACAACTATGAACAGAAAACGGTGTTAAAGCGAATTACGCTCTTCCCCTTTATCCCGACATTCGGCCTCAGCTTCAAATTCTGAGGTCGGTATCCGCGATAAGGTGCATGAAGTTTACGCAACATCAGTCCGCAATTTTTCTTTCGAGATCCTTATGCGATTGTTCACATACATATCCCCGCTTATCCTGGCTGGTTCCCTTGCCATCTGCCTGGCCGCCTGTGAAACGACAAGCGACCCCGGCGATATTCCATACAGGGAACGCGTTGTTGTGCGCGGCGAACTACAGGTCGGGGAAGCCCTATGGGATCTCCGCATATCCCGCACCCTCCCACTCGCCGAAAATTATACAACGGAAAAAGCGGCGATAACCGATGCAGTTGTCACCGTCGAGGAAAATGGGACTCCCTATACGCTCCATTATGACGCCACGGGCCACTACAGCGCGCCCGAGCTTATCATAAAAGCAGGTGCCGTTTACAAGCTGAGCATCGACTGGCACGGCAAGCACGTTACGGCAAGCACGGTGGCGCCATCTCCCGTTTCAATCACATCGGTCCAATTGGAAAAGGCCACCTACAAATACGATCCCACGTATACCTATTACGTTCCAAAGGTGGTAGTTCATCCGGTGGGTAATCAGGTATATGGATTGTCGTTCGATTATTCGAGCAATTATGGCCCGCACAACTTCCCTTTTGATGATTATTCGCGGATCATGAGAAAGAGCGATACTGCCGCTGATGGAACGATCGTGCTGACATACAGCAGTTCGGGAATCAACGATATCTCCGCCGGAGATACGGTGGCGGTTCATTTGCTGTCGTTCGATGCCCCGTATTACGATTATTACATCACCGATAATCCGTATGGATCGAGCGATGATATTTTCTTCAGCGCGGGGGATAATACGCGGTGGAATGTGCAGGGGGACGCGATCGGCATATTCATCGCGCGGCAGATTACGGATACAACGTTCCTGGTGCGGTGACGCAATGCCATGATCCCGAATTCAAACAGCGGGGCCGGCCTTCAATTCAGAAGGCCGGCCCCGCTCGTTATTCATAACAGACTGTTGAAGGACGTCATCTGCGGCGTCGGGGGACGTTTGAAACGTCCCCCGACATTCACCGTTCGCTCACTGTGGCGTCCAGAAGGACGCCTCATTCGCTCAGGCTCGGCTGCCTTGCATCTGATCGTTGTTGAACAGTCTGTGTCTTCGAAGTAATTCAACAGTCTGATAATTTGCCGCGCGGATCAGCGAGGGAACATCGCCGTAAGCCTGGCGGCAAGATCAACCCGTTTCCCGTTGAACAGGGCGTTGATCTCGCTTGTCCCCACATCGATCTTTAACCAGTCAAGCGGCTGTACGCCAACGCCCAGGCCTATTCCAAAGCCATTCGTCCCTCCCGCGCCGATTCCCGTCCGAACCGCGAAACCGTTGGAAACCCGGTAATCGGCGCCGATTGCCACACGCGGATCCGTCGCATTGCCGGGGGAGTTGTTAAGTGGCGCCTCCCCTTCGATATCGAGCGTCAGAGGATGTTCCCATTCCTCGGTAAACGCATGGACATTGACCGAAAGCCCGGCGCGAAAAACAGCGGGCGTGGCTGTGGAATAATCGCCCCGTTTGGCAAGCGTTCCCTGATATTGCGCGAACTGCTCATTGGTCAACGCGCCGTTGGCGAGCGTGTCGTTAACGTTCATCAGCGAACGCTGGTACGTATTCTTATTCCAGGTGATCGAGCCGATATTCTGCACGACCATGCCGAACGTCACGGCATCGGCCCACGATGACTGGGCACCGGGCCCGTTGCCGTGGCTTGTCCGGTACATCACCCCGCTCACGCCGATATCCCCGCCAACGCCGATGCCGGATGTTGATGGAAAAAGCGCGGTCTCGAATTGCGAGAACGCCTTTGCGGGATCGAACCCATCGGGCTCCGCGGAGCGGACCAGAAATCCCCCCTGCACCACGTAGGCCCTGGTATTGTTGACGGTCCTTGTATCCACCGTCAGAATGCTGTTGTCGTTCACCTCGAACTGCGCCACCCCCTGAAGCAGCTTCACCATGGCCCCCGCGCCGAGCGTTGGAAACCAGGCTCCATCGCCAAGGGGGATATTCCTGGCGTACGAAAGCCCCAGCTCCGTCATCCAGGAAACACCAACCCCGCGATTGATAAACCCATAATGATCGGCCAGCAGCTCCCCCTTTACCAGCACCGTGTTGAAATCCTCGGGGAAATTGATTTTGGCGTACACCCTCTGCCCGTAGTGAAGGCCGAACGTTCCGCCGTCGGTGCGATAGCGGACGGCGAAAAGATCGTTGGCGCCGTTGGCGGCTAGCCTCTCATCCTGAAGCAGATCCCCCAGTCGCGCACGATCGGTTGCGTCCGGCCATCCCTTGGAACGGCCGAAGATCTGCGCGAAATCGGAGGATGAAAGATAGGTGGAGCCTACGGTAAGGCCGAAGTTGTAGAGCGTGAAGGAGATATCAGGCTCGTACGGACCCGTGGAATAATCGAGCCCGCCAGGATTGGAGGCAATTGCCCCGATTCCCCGCGCCGAGGCGACCGAGGCACGGGCCTTTCCCATGGCTACCGGGTCAAGCCGGTCCTGGGCATCGGCGGAGATGGAGGAGCAGAACGGCGCAAGTAGGACGAACACGAAGGCCCGCCACGAAAGCTTCCCTAGCATCGCATGGTTCATTGCATTCCCGATTGGTCGAGATGAGCGTGATGATTCCCCTTCCCACTACATGCAAGGGCGGTACTGTGACCGCCCTTGAATATTCCGTCCGACCGAAACCAGGAGAAGTAAC
>JBDSJW010000044.1:0-11607 GCA_039917235.1 Kapaibacterium sp. (SeqCode)
CTATGTGATGCGCGAAGGGGTTCCCGAGGAGGAGAAGGAGTGAATCTATCCCTCCGTGCCCGCCTTACGCTCTGGTTCTGCCTGGTGATGGCGGCCTCCCTGGCGGTCTTCAGCGTCCTTACCTACGGATCGGTCTCCAATGAGCTGACCTCCAACCTGGATGTCTCGCTGAAAAACGTCATCTCCTCGCTCGATGTGATCATCCGCAAACGGGCCGAGCAGACAAAGGAGGCAGGAGAGAAGCCCGCGCCGCCGCCACCGGCACCGCATAAGAAGGGCTCGAAGAACAACGATCTCGCATTCCTGAGCAAGGACTCCCTCGCCGCCGACTCCACCATCAAAACCGCCATCAAGCCGCTCAAGACCGAGCTTGCGGCGCAGAGACAGGATCAGAAGGTCGATGCGGTCTGGACGGCGATCTACGAGCATATCATCCTGAACCCCCGGAACTTTATGATCCAGGTGATGGATACCAACGGCACCATCGTCTACCGTTCGGATAACCTCGGGAAGGATTCGCTCCACCTGCCGGGGAGCTTTATCACCACGGCGCAGGATTCCACGGTACAGTTTATCTCGGTGGATCAGCCGATCCGCGGAAAGGATGGGGCACAGCGGCTGAGGATTGCCCTGGCGCGCTCCCGATCCGCGTATATCGTGGCAGGCTATCAGGTCGATGAGGTGCAGTCGCTGCTGGATCAGTTCTTTTCCACCCTTATCCTTCTTGCCCCCGCGGTCCTCCTCCTCTCGATGGTTGGCGGATGGTTTCTCGCCAAAACCACCCTCCATCCGGTTGATGAGATCACCCGCACCGCGCAGGATATCACGGCATCCAACCTCTCCCGTCGCCTCCCCATCCCGAAGAGCAACGATGAAATCGGCCGTCTCTCCGAGACGCTCAACGACATGATCTCCCGCCTGGAGAGCTCGTTTGAGCGGATACGCCAGTTCACCGCCGACGCATCGCATGAGCTGCGGACGCCGCTGACGATCCTGACCGGCGAGCTGGAACTGGCGCTCCGGACCAGAAAATCGCCGGAGGATTATCAGGATGTCCTCTCCAGCGCGCTTCAGGAGGTGCTGCGGCTTTCCCATGTGGTGGAATCGCTCCTCCTCCTCTCCCGCACGGACATGGGGCAGATATCGCTGATCAAGGAACCTACGGACCTGATCGAGACGCTGGAGGAGGTTGCCGACGCCGCCACGATTCTCGGGACGCAGAAGAACATCTATATCTCCTTCAGACACAGCCAGGCGCTCTTTATCGAGGCCGACCGGGCCAAGCTCTATCAGATATTCCTGAACCTGGTTGATAACGCCATCAAGTACACGCCGGAAGGGGGGATGATCTCCATCGCGGTCCACCCGGATGGGGAGTTCGCGGAGATACGGGTGCGGGATACCGGCATCGGCATCAGCCCGGAGCATCGGAAGAAGATTTTCGACAGGTTTTATCGCGTGGACAAGGCGCGGAGCCGGGAGATTGGAGGCGCAGGGCTGGGATTATCGATTGTGCAGTGGATCGTGGAGATTCATGGCGGCACCATCTCGGTGGAAAGCGAACCGGGACAGGGAAGCACGTTTATCGTCCGCCTGCCGCTGCTGATCGAGGAACCGATAGCCACGCCGGAGGATGCAGCCACGCAGAAGCCGAACAAGCGGGCGCCATCGTTTGAGCTGCCGCGATTGCTGAAGCGTTCGCGCGGCGGACGATAGATATTGTCGCGTCGGGACGTGACACGTCGGGGCGGGTTTGAAACCCGCCCTTACAAACCCGCCCTTACAAACCCGCCCCTACTTCAGCGATTCAAAGATCGCCAGATAGCTCTGATAGCGCCCCTCGTCGATATTGCCGCTCTCGACGGCCGCCATCACGGCGCATCCCGGCTCGTGCGTGTGCGTGCAGGGGAGAAACCGGCATCCCTGGAGATAATCCAGGAACTCCACAAAGTAGGCATCAAGCTCCTCCGGCTCCAGATCCCAGATGCCGAACTCCCGCAGGCCGGGGGTATCGATCAGGTAGCCGCCGCCGGGGATCTCCAGCATAATGGAGCTGATGGTGGTGTGCATTCCCCTCCGGTCCTTCTCCCGCACCTCGCCGGTGCGGCGCAGCTCGTGTCCCAGGATCGCATTTGCCAGCGATGACTTCCCCGCCCCCGACTGTCCTATCAGCACCGCCGTTTTCCCCTTCAGCACCTCCCGCAACCCCTCGATCCCATCGCCGGTTTCCGCGCTTGTAAAGAGCGTCCGGTAGCCGATATTCTCGTAAACCTCCACATCCTCCCGTATCAGCTCCTCCAGTTCCCCTTCAATCAGATCGCTCTTGTTGACCACGACCGCCGGCGTCACCCCGCCAAGCAGCGCCGCAACGATATAGCGATCGATGATCGTCCGGCGGAAATCGGGACGATCGGCCGCCGCTATGCAGAGAAGCAGATCGATATTCGACGCCAGCACATGCTCCATCCCCTTCTCCCCGGCCGCGTTCCGCCCCAGCCATGTCTTCCGTTCCTCAACGTGATGGATCAGCCCGCGCCCATCCTCCAGCGGCTGCACCCTCACGAAATCCCCGACCACGACCAGCGTGGACGGCTCGTTCTCCGTGGATGCGCCCCGCTTGATCTGGCATGAGAGGATATCCCCCTCCGCCAGCTTCACATCGTGACGGCCGCTCTCCGCCTCCACTACCTGCCCCCGTGGAAGCCCTTCCAGATCCCCCGTCGCGTCGATCGTGATCCCTTTCGGGCGCATCTTCTCCCGCCCCTGGACAATCGATTCGTTGTCCGGGTCTATCCGCTGTGCCCGCTCGCGATTTCCCTTGATCCAATCCTTTCGCGTACGCCTGAGCTTGTTGTGCTTGCCGCTTTTTCTTGTACTGTCTGCCACGTGATTGTTTGTCCGTTGTTGTGCACCCCAATATACACCGGACCGCGGGAGAGAAGGAAGCCATGCGCGGCTCCGGGAATCTTCTCCCGCCGCCATGGGTTATATTCCTGCAACAAACTTACCAGGAGCAACGCGATGGCGGAGAACAAACATATCGTCGTGACCGGGGCAACCGGGTTGATCGGCAGAAAGATCATCAAGCGATTGAGCGAGCGTGGCGACCGGGTGACGGCGCTGGTACGGGACGTGGAACGCGGACGGCGGGCCGCTCCCGGCGCGGCTGACTATCTCCCCTGGTCCAGCTCAATGGCGGACGGCCCCTGGGCCACGGCAATCGACGGCGCCGACGCGGTGATCCATCTGGCCGGATCGCCGGTGGCAACCCGCTGGAGCGATGAGCAGAAGAAGAGAATCCGCGACAGCCGGGTTGACGGCACCCGCAATGTGGTGGCGGCAATCGCGCGCGCATCGCGGAAGCCGGCCGCCCTGGTCAGCGCAAGCGCCATTGGCTATTACGGCACATCGAACGACCGCGTGTTCACGGAGGAATCGGGGCCGGGGAAGGATTTCCTGGCGAATGTCTGCCGCGCGTGGGAGGCGGAGGCGCTGGAGGCGGAGAAGCTGGGGGTTCGCGTGGTGCGGATGCGGACCGGCATCGTGCTCGATCCCGAGGATGGAGCGCTGGCAAAGATGGCCCCAACGTTCCGGCTCTTCGTTGGCGGGCCGATTGCCTCCGGTCGCCAGTGGTTCCCATGGATCCATATCACCGATGAAGTGGAGATGTTCCTCTGGGCGCTCGATAACAACACCATCACCGGGGCGGTCAACGGAACGGCTCCCGGCATCGTCCGCAACAGGGAGTTCTCCTCCGCGCTTGGCTCGGCGCTGCATCGCCCATCGCTTTTTCCGGTCCCCGGATTCGCACTCCATCTGATCTTCGGCGATGGGGCGATGATCCTGACCGAGGGGCAGCATGCAATTCCCGAACGGACGGAAAAACTCGGCTATCGCTTCCGTTTTCCGAAACTCCCGGAAGCCCTTCACGATCTGCTTGGCGCGTAGATTTGCACCGATATTACACGGCGCATTTCCAATAAACGCCCGAAATTCGCCAATACCGTTTACCGTGCAAAATCGTCACGGTAATAGTTCCGCCGGAGTATTTAGAATGGATGCTCCGGCGCAACTGCAATCGCCAGGTCCACCCCCCGTTTCCCTGAATGTTTACAGAGCAATCGCCGCCATATTTTTTTATTCAGCCGATGCCGGCCGCTAACTTTTCACAAAGTGATGTGTTCGTATGCTAGAGAGGGAGAAATAATTGACGGCGTGTGACATAATCGTATTCCACGGGTCTTTCCGTCACTCTCGCTCTTCTCAACAAAACGAAAACGACGCTATTGATATAATCCAATTACTCTCTACTGTGGCCTGCGCTGCTCAGGAAAATCGATCATTCTCCGGCGCTTAACTCTGAGCCAGCAGACCTTATGATTAGTGGCAATCGGCACACTAAGGTTTGTGGATTTACAAGTTCATCCGCATTGAGGATGTACCGGCAACAGTCGAAGTAATTGGCTCGCTATCACTAGTATTTATGCTGGTCGAGCCGGATGCGTTCTTATACGCCATTCGGTTTTTTTTTCCGCTGATATTCCAAAAAAAATACGGTAGCGCGCTGATTCATGTAAGGTTTTAGATCTAATCCGTGTCAATAGCTTTGCAGCATTGACCAAGCTGTTCAATCTCACTTAAAACGAAGAAACGCCCAGGCAAGTTGCTACGATGATCACGCATTGTGCGTTACGTTTTCCCTCAACAGACACGAATCGAGTAGGAGATTAACTATGCCCGCAACAACCGTACGCTCCAGGATTCGCCTCGCAAAAGCAGCCGTCACCGCACCCGAAGAGATCGTCGCCAATGATGGGTTCAGCGTTCAGATGCAGACCGAAGTCCGTCTGAATCCCCTGGCGGATCTGATCGATGATTCAACGTTCTCGCTCCTCCAGCAGCATCGATTGATTGATCAGAAATCCCTTCGCGATTATCAGATCCGCAAGTCCTACAGGGAGATGCGCGAGAAGATGTCCGCCGGTGATGCCATCGATAAGCTTCAGCAGATGCACCCGTATCTTCAGTTCGATACGATCCGCAAGATCGTCTACCAGATGGCCCCGAAGGCATCCTGACGGAAAACCCTTCCGCTGGCTGGCAATGGAATAACGCTAACGCACCCCCTCGATAGCATACAGTAACGGGCGTCCCGATTCATCAGAACGCCCGTTTTCGTTTTCCATCCGCCGGTTCAACGGGGGAGCGGTTGAACTACCGCCGATAGGCAGACTGTTCAAGGCGGCCGATCCTGAGCGAATGAGGCGTCCTCCCGGACGCCGCAGTGAGCGAACGGTGAATGTCGGGGGACGTTTCAAACGTCCCCGGACGCCGCGGATGAACCTCCTTCAACAGTCTGTCAGTAGAACGCGAAATCGCCGGGATAAATGCCGCAGGCAAATCGCGATTTAACTATCCCCGCGCGATCAAAAATCATCACCTCCGCAGGCACGCTGGAGTATCCCTTCGTGGTCCCCAGATAGAGATCGCCGCTTACCGGCTCCACGCCGATCGAATAGAACATCCCCCCCGCATCGCTTAACCGCACAGGATTGCTTACCCCATCGGTCGCAACCGATGGATCGATCCGCGCCACGCCATCCGCGCGCATCATGTAGATAATCCCGCGCGCGTCATCAACCGCCATATCGTATCCCCCCGCCACAACCCAGCGACGAACCTCGCGCAGCAGAACAGGATCGTATTCCACCACGGCGCCAAGAGTGTCGGGGAGGATGGGGCGGACCAGCACGTAGACGCGATTGCGCGACGGCAGATACTGGACGCTCAGCGGGTTGGTCCCGACAGGGAGCGTCATCAGCTCGGCACCGCTGGCCGGATCGAGCACGGAGATCGTCCCCGCCTTCGGCTCGGCGCGCCGCAGGTTGCCGAGCCCGGAATTCGCCACAAAGAGATGACCGGCCGCATATGCGATCCCCTCCGGCGCCGGCCCCACGGGGAAGGCCCCGGTTGCCGCAAGCGTGATCGGGTTGAAACGGATAACCGAATCGGCAAAGGTGGTGACGAACGCGGTCGCGCTGTCGATGACCGTGATCATGCGCGGCTCGTTCGGGGCGTTCAGGCGGACGCGCCCCAGGGAATGCCCGGTCGCCAGATCGATCACCTCCACCGCGCGCGACGTGGAGACCGCGATATATCCCCGCCCGTTCCAGGCGACGATGCTGTTCCCCAGATCGCCCAGGCGCAGCCCGGGATTGCGCGCCGCGAAATAATCCTGGACCGGCCCGCCGCTATCGGGATTGTAGAAGGTGAGCGTGGAATTATCCTGCTTCCATACCCCCTCATTCACCACCAGCACCCCATGCGCTCCGGCGTTCACCACGGGAGGAGATGTGATGGCCGGATCGGATATGCAACCTGCCATCATCAACGCAAACACGAGCAGAGCGGACATCAGGGACATCCCGCAAAGCCGCGTGGTTACCCCTTTTCTCACGGACGTATCGATATTCCGGGCAATCGCGCTCATGGTTGCTCCTCCTCATGAAAATCGATCTCGATCCTTCCCAGAAATGTTCTCCCCGGCATCGGATAATTTCTCACCACCTGATATTCCGTATTGAAGATGTTCGAGCATTCCAGACGCGCCTTCACCCCCACGCCGCCAATCACCCAGCGCGCGGAGATATTGGCGCCAAGCAGGCCGTAGCGTGGAAGCGCGGACGCGGGATCATTCGCGGGGAGCGTGAAGCGATGCCCCACATACTGCCATCCCGTTCCAATGCCGTAGCGACCCAGGCGCAGATCCACAACGCCGTTGGCAACCTCCTCCGGCGCATAGACCAGCAGCTTTCCATCCACCGTCCCTCCGCTTCTGTCCTCGGCCCGCGTCAGCGTGTAGGAGGCCCGCAGCCCAAGCAGGCCATCGAACAACCTCCCCGATGCCCCCAGCTCAATCCCGCGGGAGAGAACATGCTCGACGTTCGCCGCGCTCCAGCTTACGGGACTGCGCGGCACCGATACGATCTGATCGCGCGTGGCGATCATAAAGAAGCTCGATTCCAGAACGAAGGTCTCCCCGACCTCGTACGTGGCCCCCAGATCACCGCTCGCTGAACGCTCCGGTCGCAGATTTGCGTTGCCGTAGTTGAGATAGTATTGCTCGGCGAAGCTCGGCGCCCTGTAGTTCAGGCCACCATGGGCCCGCAGCCGGAGCGGCGTGGAACCGGCGCGCCAGATCACCCCCGCCGATGGGCTCAGGGCGGTGGGAAGATCATCGAAGAGATCGAGACGGAGGCCGGCTTCGAAGGCGGTCTCGCAGCCGAACAGGCCATCCTGATAAAGCCAGTTTGTGGCGGCCGCACCGCTCAACGACGTCCGCGACGCCACGGAGCCGAGCGCCGGATCAAGATTATCGCCGCGAAGATGCGTCTGAGAAAATTCCACCGTTCCCTCGGCCACGCCATGTTCGCCGATTGCCCGCCTCCCCCTCCCCGCGATGCTCCCCTCCCTCTCCCGATACTCATCATCGATGCCGGAGGGGCCGGCGATGCGCGCATCGGGATCGCGGTAGCCCAGGGCGTTCAGGCGACCGCTCGCCGAGATGGAAAGCTCCCACTTCTCCGTGGGCCAGGAAGCGGCGGCGGCGGCAAACAGATCGCTCTCATCCAGGCGCGCGCGAAGCTGTTCGCGATTTCCCTGCACCACCGCGCCGGGAACGCCCCGCTCGGATCGATAGCCCTGCATCGAGGCGGAAAGTCGCAGGCCGTCATCGCGACGGTACGCCCAGCCTCCACGACCGAAATAGTTGGAGAAGTCCGCGTTATCCCGCTCGAAGGCCGAGGTGGAGCCGAACTCGTTGAAGCTGAACGGATAGTTGCCGTTGGTGGCGGTGGCGTTAACGCCGGCATCCCACGTCTGCTTCCCCGCCGCGCCGTTCCCCGCGATGCCTATCTCCCGCTGACCATATGAACCATAGCCCCCTCTCGCCGTCAGCGCCATCCCACTGGCCGCCGGCGCACGCGTCACCACGTTGATCACGCCGCCGAGGGCATTGGCGCCGTAGAGCGCCGCGTTGCCGCCGCGGAGCACCTCCACCTGCTCGACCGCCGTCGCGGGAACATTGCTGAAGTCGAAGCCGCCATCCGCGCTGCTCCGATACCGGATTCCATCGATCAGGATCACCGTCTGCTGCGCCGACGTGCCGCGCAGCGATATCGTCCGCAACCCGCCGACGCCGCCATACTGCTTTACAAACACCCCCGGCGCATACGCGACGGCATCGGAAAGATCGAAGCCGTTTGCCGCCTCGATCTGCGCCCTGGTGATAATCGCGCGCGGCTGCGTCCCCCGCGATACCCGCGTCAGTATCGTCCGCGCCTCCACGCGCACTTCCGGAGCGTGGTAGACCCGCGCGGAATCCGTCCCCTTCCCCGGCGCCGGGGTTTCGGGCTGGGCGACCGCGCAGGCGCTGGAAAGGAGGAGGAGGGAGATATGGAGCGCGGGGATGTTCATCGACAGACCCGTGCCCTGAGCATCGTCACGGGGTGTCCATCGATCTCCACGCTGATGAAGTAGATGCCGGCCGCCAGCGATGTGGCATCGAACGGCAACAGGCGCCGGCCGCGATTGATATCACCGCCGGAAATCGTCATCACATCTCTTCCAAGAAGATCGGTCACCCGCGCCTTGAGATTTCCCGATATCGGAGCATCAACCTGGAGCAGCCCTGCCCCGGCAACCGGGTTGGGGAAAAGCCTGGCGGATGCCCGCGTCCCCGCAACCGCCGCCGCGATGCCGCTCGGATGCGACTTCGTGGCACGGACAACGGCATCAAGATCGAACCCGGTCAGCGTGGGGTCCCAGAAGGGATGCGAGGGATTATTCTTGACGATCGATGTCACATCGCGGATACGAACCCATCGAACCGAATCGATTCCGAGATCGTGAAGATCGAAGCTGTTGCCGCCGGAGATTAGCGGATCGCCGGGATCACTGGCGCCGTTGGTGGGGCCAACGCCGGCGCACCCGCGAAGGGTGATGGAATCAAACGGAAATGCCGTGAAGTGAACCCCGTCGCGGCTTACCGCAACCTCGCCAGGCTCGGCATAGGTCCTCTCCTTTCCGCCGATGACATAGGTGAACGCATTTTCAAACACCGTGAAATCGGGGCCGGGGATATCGATGATCGGCGCGCGATCGAACCGGAGGATGATTTCGCCGCCGAGGCCGAGCGAGAGAATCTGAATGGGATCGATCGTGGGGATATCGGCCCTGGCGGATGAGTCGGGGAGGCCGAGGACATTCTCCGGATAATGATCGGCGCCGAGCCCCGCCCCGGTTCCGGGGGTGAAGGATTCAACGGCATCGGCGCCGCTGTTCAGCCACTGGGCATGGCCGGAAGCCGGCGCGATTGCCAGAAGCAACAGCGCGGCAGCCGCCAGCCGCCGAAACCGGCCGGGGATGGCTCCCGGCCGGCGGTTATATGGTGATATCATCATCGCAGGACCTTCATCACTCTGCTCAGCACCGATCCACCGGCGCGCAGCGTGTAGATATAGGAACCGCTTGCAAGCCCGGCGGCATCGATCCGCGCGGTGTAGCTCCCCGGCTCCATCTCCCTGTCGATAATGGTGCCGGCAAGCTCGCCATCCGGCGTGTAGAGGGCAATGATCACCCTCCCGGCCACATCGACCGAGAAATGAATTGCGGTCCCTGACGATGCCGGATTCGGATAGTTCTGCTCCAGCGTCGTGGCCGATGCGATTGCATCATCACGGCGTACCGATGCGATTGTGGCGGTATCGATCACCGCGACGCTTGCCGACGGCGTGTAAGTGGCATCGGGGGCGAATGGCAGAGCAACGAAGATCTTGCTTCCGGCGCGCGCCATTCCCTCCGCCTTTCCGTAGACCGGGATAACCCGAACGGAGTTATCGCTCACCGTGATCCGGCGCACGTCCCCGGCGTAGGTACTTACCAGCAGCGTTGAGGGGGAAAGCGCCATCGTCTCGCGCGGGCCATCGAACCCGCTCGTCTTCGTCGCCGTGCGGCGTAGCACCGTCCAGGTATCGAGGTCCAGCCGGACAATACTGTGGCTGCCGTTCATCGTCACAAGGGCCTTATCGTTATCGAGGCTCATCCCCTCGAACGTGATATGGTTGGCGCCGCTTCCCAGCGTATCGGGGCCGAGGATATCGGGCTGGAACTCCAGGAGCGTCAGGCGGGCGCTTGGAGTGGCGAACTGTCCCTCGCTGAGGGCATAGAAGCTGGTTGCGCGATCCCCGTGGAACCCGTTGACCCGCACGGCCATCGACACAAACGATCCCGCCAGGAATTTCGCCACGAGCGCTCCGCTCTTCCGTTCCACCACATGAACATAGCAGGGATCGGCGGCGAAGTTCTTCGGTCGCTCGGTGACCAGGAGATAATCACCGCCGCCACTGACGCCGAAGAGATCCCCTTTTGCGAGCGAATCGGTGAAGACCACGCGCGCTGTGCCGGCCGGGCCGGTGACCGGAAACGCGAAGAGCGTATCGGAGAGGACAATGAAAAGGGAGTCCCCGGCGGCACCGCCGAAATCCTCATAGGTCATATGAAGCGGAAAGCTCATCGCTCCGGGGAGCGGGCGCTCCCCCTTTTTCAGAAGGCTCCCATGCTCGTACGTCACCAGACGCCCGGCGCCGGGAATGGTATCCGCCACAACCACCTGAAGATTCCCGGCGCGATCGACAAAAAGCCCGAACGGGTTCAGCCCCGCAACGAGCGTATCGACTGGTTTGCCGGTATGCAGATTTACCACCACCACCACGGAATCCGGCTTGTAGGCGGCATCCAGCGGGATTGCCACATAGGCCAGCGAATCACCCACGGCTATCGCCTCCGCCTTTCCCGGCATGAGAATGCTGTCGATCAGCTTCCCCGTGGTGGCATTGAACCTGCGGATATCCCCCGCGTACGTCCCCACCACCAGCACGCTATCTCCCTGAAAATCGAGCGTCCGTGGCCCGTCGAAGCCGGAGGTGCCGGTGTTGATCGGGCTTATATGGTTGGTATGATAGCGCGTGTCAAGCACGCGGATCTGATGCGTTCCGTTGAAGACGACATAGGCCAGATTGCCGCGTGTCGCGATATAGTTTGCCCCGCCGCCGAATGCTTCACTGGTCGGATCCAGGTAGACATGCGGCGCATACCCTCTGTAGCTGATGGTCGAGGCGCCACCGAACACCCCTTCGTTGATCGCATAGGTCTCGGTCAGTCGCGTGGTGACCATCCCGGGGTTTACGCCGACGCGCACGGTGGAAAGGAGTGCGCCGGTAAGCGGATTGATCGTTGTAAGCCAGCCCGGAGATGTAAAATCGGGGCGGATGGAGAGGAGAAGGGTGCTGGTGGATGAATCGTACGCCACCGCCGAGCAATTTCCCGGGAAGACGGTATCGCGCGCCACCGTCAGGCTGTCGATATCGAACGCGCGGACACGGCCGAGCTGCGGCACGTAGAGACGCCGTCCTTTCAGATCAACGCCGGCGCGGAGCGGAAAGGAGTTAAAGAAGCCGGTGAAGGTGATGGAATCGATGATCCGCTCGGTGGCGGCATCCAGCACAAACCAGCGCGGAGCCACGTCGGAGCCGGGCTGAAAAACGCCGT
>JBDSJW010000045.1:0-16195 GCA_039917235.1 Kapaibacterium sp. (SeqCode)
CGGCGGATATGTTGACGTCTCATACGTGAATATTCTCGATGAAATAACCTTTGTGCCCCGTCCGGAGCCGACTGCTGCCGGTGATAAAACTTCCACTGAAATGCCCCGAAAAGGCTCCGACTCCTCCCCCATCCGCGCCATCGGGATGGATCATGACACGGGTCGGCAACCATGCTGGAACCTGCACAAGAGGTGCAAGTTTACGTAAGGATGGCATCATCTACAAGGTCGATGATATGGATGATGGATTGATGATTGGCCCGATCCGACCCGGAAATCGGGTCGCGGCCCGACCGATACAAGGGAGCGCATGAACGCCCGGCGCATCTTCTCCAAGTGGTTCCGCTACCTGGCCGCGAAGAGCGATCGGAGCGCGGCATCGTTGATATCCACCCTGTAGCGAAGCCGGAGGGCATCCATCCACTCCTTCTGAATCTGCTTCTGATATTCTCCCAGATACTCCTTCTGCACCATGCTCTTCGCTTCGTCGTAGGTCATCTGCCGCGCCGGATCCGCGCGTTCCACCCGGACGAGGCTGTAGCCCCCCTGAAACTCGAACGGCTTCAGAATCTCCCCGGCCTTCGGGTTCGGCTTCCGCTGCAATACCTCGCGGACCAGATCGACCTCCTGCGCCGTTGCCATGCTCCACCGCCCGCTCCGCTCGCGATAATCCGGGCGCTGCGTGTTCTGCGCCGCGAGCGATTCGAACGGGACGGTCCCCTTCCTGGCGGCTTCATACAACTGATCAGCCTCATCCCGGCCATAGACAAAGATCTCGGTCAGTTCCAGCCTGGGGGACGTGATGTACCTGGCACGATTTGCCTGAAAATATGCCTTGCCGCGCGCCTCGTCGGAACCCTGGCTGAACTTCTTCCCCAGCACATCATTTTCGATGGCGCCAACCAGCACGCCGTCGCGCAGGTTCTTCATGACGGTGGCAAATTCCGGGTGCTCAGTTTCAAGGGCCTTTGCCTCCATCGTCATCGCCTCCCGTTCATGAAGATCATAGATGGATTTGCGGATGCTGGCCGGGTTCAACGCCAGCGCGCGCAGTTCCGGCCGGACCTTGACGGTATCGATCCACGCCCCCACTGTATAATCGGTGCCGCCGAAACTGTAGAGCGTCATCCCCCGCATCGCATCGCCGATCCCGTTTGCCCATGCCCCCTCGGCGGTGGTCGCGTTCCGGTTCAGAGCGGAGAGCATGTCGGTGAAGACGCCATCGTTGATCCGCATCCCATGCTTTTCAATGACACCGTGGATGTACCGTGCGCGATCATCAGAGATAAGCCGGCCACGGTAGAACTGGCGGATGGCGTCCTTCTCCTCCTCGAACGTCGGCCGGCGGCTATCCAGGCGCTTGATGATATGGTAGCCGTAATCGGTCTTGATGATATCGGAGACCTCGCCATCCTTCAGATTGAAGAGCGCCTCCTCGATCTCCGGCTCCAGCTTGCCGTTCTTATCGTGGAAGCCGAGCGACCGCGTGTAGTAGCTCTGATAATCACCACCGATCTCGGCGCTCACCTTGTCGTCGGAAATCTCCCTGGCGATCTTGCCGAAATCCTCCCCCTTCCTGATCCGCTCCAGCCCCGCGGCCGCCCTGTTATGAAATGGGTTGTTCATGATGTTGGTATCGGCAACCGCCGGTGAGGAGACGAGGATATGGGCGGCGCGTAGTTCGAGGCGAGGGGCGCGGTCGAGAACCTTGACGATAAGATATCCCGCCGGAACCCGTACCAGCCCCGGATAGATATCGCCGGCCTTCGTCGCATAGGCGGCATCCTCCAGGGGGGGGAGGATCATCCCCGAAGTGATATAGGGGAGCTGGCCGAAGTTGGTTTTCGTCTTCGGGTCATCGCTGGAATCGCGAGCCAGGACCAGGAAATCGGCGCCGCGTCTGGCAAGCGCAAGGATGCGCTCCCCCCGCTGGAAGGCACGCAGCGTATCGGCCGGCGACTCGGTGGCCCAGGCCAGGAGGATCACCCCAAGCCGCAGCTCGTCATCACGTCGCTTGAAAATCCGGTCCACCGCGGGATCGATCACATTGCGATCGATCAGGTAGCCATCCCCCGAGGCGGAGGGGAGAGCGGTCTCCATCAACCCCCTGGTGATCTCCTCCATCACCTCCGGGCGCTTATCGACGCCGGCATCCAGCGCGGCCTGCACCTTCATCCGGTAGTTGGCGAGGATGTTCAGGAACTGCATGGCGGAATCACGCCCCAGGTCGTAGAACGTGCGGTTTCCCCTGCCTGGGTTCTGGAGATAGAGATTGGCGATATCGCTCTGCGTGAATTTCTCCCTCCCCACCTCCAGCAGCACAGGATTGCCCGCCAGGCCGAACGGCCGTATGCCGGCCGGCTTCGGCTGCGCGTGAAGAATCGCGCAGCAACTGAACACCAGCAGTGCCAGCCCGAATGGAAGCGACGGGAGAGGGTATGAACGTATCATGATTCGATGAGATATGGATCACAGAGATATGGATCACAACCCGCGGTCCCTTCCGGGGGGCGGATCAAACTGATGACGTACTGCGGGATATCTCCCTGAACGTCTGGAAGGGAACGCGAGTTTACAGAAGGGAGAACTCACGCGCAAGGTATCAACGCGGGGAATGCTGG
The DNA here is from genome assembly GCA_039917235.1 of Kapaibacterium sp. (SeqCode). Taxonomy (GTDB): domain Bacteria; phylum Bacteroidota; class Ignavibacteria; order OLB7; family OLB7; genus JAFDZV01. The sequence goes on from JBDSJW010000045.1 coordinate 2,622, forward strand.
CGGGATTGCGATGGGAACGATGGTGAACAATGGGAAACGCTCCGGCGGGCGGACTCCGGCACCGGCGCCGCGGATACACGTGCAGGCCCTCGAGAAGGGGACTGGAACGTATGAAGTGGTCCCGCCCCGAGAGCCCACAGGCGCGCCGGTCGTTGCGGGCCGTAAGCCCGCCGAGCCGGCCGACCGGGCGGTGCCCACCAGCCTGGTCGATATGTGTGAGGCATGGCCTTCCGCCGGAAGATCCTTCCGGGAACCCTCAGTTTCGTTCGCGGTAGGTGAGGAGTTTGTAGACGCCATCCATCTCGACAACCGAGCCCAGGGCATGGATATCGGCCTCGCGACCATCCTCCATCCTGACGCGCGCCACGGTCCCCTCGTAGATGGTGTAGCTGGCATATCGGGCTCCCCCCTCCGCGTGTTCCACCCGCTCCAGTTCCATATGATGGCCGGAAAGATCGCGCAGCCCTCTCTCCAGCCCCTTGGTGGAGTTCATCACCTGGTTCTCCCAGATAAATGACCGGGCCTCCGGCCGCATATCCCGTGCCGCCACATAACGCATCCCCAGCTCCGGGTAGATATGGCGTTCAAACTCATCCCGTGATATCAGCAGCCGCTCCAGCGTAGCCGTATCCCCGGCACTGAACGCCGCCAGCGCGGCACGGACAAGCCCATCCTGCGATCGCTCACCATTTGCCAGCCTGATCGTTACCGTCGTGGGCACATTCACTCCCGGCCCCCTTCCCGGCGTTGCCGACGCGCTGGCGCGCTCCTGGCAGCCGGAGACGCATCCCCAGCAGAGGAGAAGGAGGAAGGCGGGGAGAAACAATCTAGCCATGCTCTTCATCTTGTTGTCCGATGGAATCATCATGATATAATGGCCGGGGATGGCCGCTGTAACCATCCCCGGCGATGTTCGCGAATCCGGGGATTAGTGCTTCTTGAAGTTCGTCCATCCCTGCATCCAGTTGTCGCCGGATGTGAATGCGCCGATATAGTTCGCGGAGCTGAAGAACGGATCGATCGTCGCGGGATCGATGCTGCTTGCCATCGCGGCCGCGCCCGGCATCGGGTTCGGTGATTCGAACTGGAGGCTGGTAAGCCCCGGATCGACATTGACCTTCAGGCCCCAGGTTGCGGTGACGGAGGCAAGATCGACCGCGTTCCCCTTGACGAGATTGATGGCGCCGGAATCGGCTTTGATGATCGAGTTCTTGACGAAGAGATTGCCGTTCAGCACGTTGTTCTTGCAGCTATCGCCATCGATCGAGATGCCGAAGCGGCCGAAGTTGGTGACGATGGCGTTGTAGATCTTGACGTGGCAGTTGCGGCGGAGATAAAGCCCGTCGTTCGGATCGTCGTTCGCCTTCGGCTTGCCGGCGCCGATCAGCGTTACGTTCGCGGAGATGGCGCTGGTGTAGGGGGTGTTGCCCGAGCCGTTGGCGTCGTTATCCACCTCAAATCCGCGGTTGCCGAGATCGGGATCCTCGATGGCGAAGAGGAACTGAAGCCTGCCGCTGAAGCCGTTGTCCATATCGAACTGATCGTCGTCGTTGCCGGAGGAAACCAGGTGCTTGCAGTTGACCGTGCCGCCGAACCACTCGAACCCGTCATCCGCGGTCATGTGGGACTGAACATACTCGATGGTGGTGCCATTGCCGACGCCGTTGAAGGTAAGCCCGTTGATCTCGTTATCCGGCGTGACCTTGGTGCCGCCGTATTCGATCCGCGTGTACTTGATGATGCCGGAATTATCGTCGTTCTTCGGAGCGGCAATGACATTGCCCCAGCCGTACGATCCGGTGTTCCCCTCGCCCACGCCGATCTTGCCGGGAAAGTTCACATCGGCCAGACCACAGAGGACGATGCCTCCCCAGTCGGCACGGTTGCGCTGCCCCTCGGGCTTGCTGGAGGTAAAGAGGATCGGCTCCTGGGTTGTTCCCTGCGCCATGATCTGGCCGCTGGCCCGGGTGCTGGTGCCGCGCACGGTGATGATGGCCCCCTTCGTCTGGAAATCCCCCTCGATCCGCGTTCCGGCCGGGATAATCAGCTTGCTTCCCGGCTGCACGAAGTAGAACCCGATTACCGTGTAGATGGTATCCTTGCTCAGCGTCCTGTCGCCATTGACCACCTGTCCCTGGAGGATGGCACGCTTCTGCGTGGAGCCGGGGGCGGTGGTGGAAACGGCAAGCCCCTCACCGGCGGAGACCGTGGTCCCCTTGACGGCGATCAGCTTGTAGGTGTACTGGGTCTGGGCCGTGAGGCCGGTATCGGTATAGGTTTTCGCGGAGACCGGAAGCGATGCGATCTGGCTTCCGTTGCGCGTGATGTGAACGCTATCCACCTTGGTGGCATCCTCATAGTCCCAACTGAGCGTGACGCTCTTGTCGGTGATGGTGGAAGCCACAAGGCTCTTCACCGGTGGCACCGTCGTGGTCGTTACGGGATTGTTGCTGTCGGAGCAGCCGCCGATCGCCAGCGCCGCCGCGAAGCCGCATGCGAGAAGAAGTGTCTGTAGTCTGGGCATGGTTGAACCGTTGGAGAAAAAGTGAAGAAAAGGAGTGTACGATGTTATGCGGGGGCGGAAGCCGGACCCGGGACAGCCATGACGGCTCGCCATCCGGTTCGGGAATATTCCCGCGCCCGATCTCTCTGTGCGATTATCCATTACTCGTGCGGAGCCTCGTCGGCCATGCTCTTCTGCATGGCAAGCTGATCGAGGTTGAAGGAGATGCCGAGCGAGATCGACCGGCCGGCCCTGTAGCTCTCCACCTGAACCACCTCGCCGTCCGGGAACTCCTGCTGCTGAAGGTTCAGCTCGTCCAGCAGATTGCGCGCGGTCAGCCGCAGTTGCAACCCGGCCGGAAGGCGCTGGGAAATGGTGAGATCCACCGTGTTGCGGGCCATCTCGTAAGTATCCGGAACGCCGCTTGAACCGACGATCGCCAGCCGCCTGCCGAAGACATTGTAGAGAAGCGTCACGCTGGTCCCGGACGTCAGATTGTCGTAGCCAAGCGTGGCGTTGATCACATACGGGGACTGCCCCTGAAGCGGGCGCGGCGCGGTGGTATCGGTCAGCGTGGCGGCGCTGTAGGGGATCAGCCTGGTTCCGTCGAACACGGTAAGAGTATCCTGGGCATCGAACCGCACCTCCGAGTGGGCCAGCGTGAGATTGGTCCCCAGCGAGAAGTTTTCGAGCGATGGAGCGATAAACCCCAGCCCCTTGCGGAATTCAAACTCCCCGCCGTAGATCATCGCGTGGCTGGCGTTCGACGGCTCCACGGAAATCCCCGATCCTCCCAGGAAATAGATCTGCTCAATCGGGCTGTTGAAGCTCTTGTAATACCCACTGGCCGCTATCACCTCGCCCCCCCCCGGAAACCACTCCCAGCGGAGATCGTAGTTGGTAATCGCCGTCCGGTGAAGCGCCGGATTGCCGAATGTGCTCTGCCGGTAATCATCGAAACGGAATGGCGCAAGCTCCCGGAACTCCGGGCGCGCAACGGTGCGGGAGAACGAGGCGCGCAGGTTCATCTCATCGCCGAGGGCCTGAATCAGGTTGATTGATGGAAGGATATCGGTGATCGATGTATCCACCCCCAGCCCGCTGTTCACCAGCCCGGTTCGCGGGTTTACCGAAAAGAGATTGGAATGCCAGCTCTCAACCCTTGCCCCGCCGATAAAGCGGAGCATGCGCGTCAGCGGCAGATCCACCATCGCGTAGCCGGCCAGGATCTTTTCGGATGCGGTGTAGTTGTCGGTGTTTTCGGTGTTGTCGTTGAAGCCGACGGTCCCGGAGCGGACATTCTCCGGCGTGATCAGCTCCTCCGGCGGCAGCGCCAGAATCTCGGGATCGCTCGTTGCCACGCTTACCAGAAATCGCCGCGCGGAGAAATCGCGATCGCGGAAGCGCCCCAGGCCTCCCAGCTTTACGCGGGAGATGCCGCCCCCCCATGTTGCGAACGGCACCGTCCAGTCAAGCCCGAGATTCGATTCGCGATCGTTGAGATTGCTGAAGAAGCGGCTGTTGTTGCTGCCGAAGTTGTTGCCGAAAAGATATCGGCCGCCATCCAGAAGATAGGTGGTTGAGCGATTGTCAGGCTCGTACCGGCTGGCCGTTGAGATAGCGCCGCGCCACTCCAGACGGGAGTTGAGGATCGATTCAAAATGATGCTCGCCGTCGAGCTGGAGGCTGGAGATACCCCGCTCCAGAAAGCGGAGGCGGGTGTAGCGGATCGTCTGCCGCGCGCTCTGGTTGTAGAGCCCATCCGCCTGCCGCGATTCATCATCGGCGGAGTGGTTGTACACCCCCTTGAAGCTCACCTTGTGATCTGGCGAGAACTGCGCGCTCAGGTTGACAAGCCCTCCCCAGAGCGTCGAACGCTCGGCCAGCCTGGTATCGTAATCGTATCGAAGGCTGCGCCTGCCGTTGTCCTGCTCAAGAAGCGGATAGGCCTGCTCCATCCGGCGGAAACTGTAGCTGTTCCCGTACGATCCTGAAATAAGGAACCCGAGCGGGAAGCCGACATCGTACTGGTTGCCGAGCGAGAGGCTGTACGACTGATTGACCGGAAGGGATGCCGGACGTGGAAGCCAGACGTTGTCGGAGAATTTGCTCAGGAGCGATGCCTGTTCATCGGCGGTGGAGAGTCGCTCGGTGGCGATATTCCGGGGAAGCGCCCGCGTGCCGTCATCGATGCCGAGATAATCGGTGCCACCACCGGCATAGGAGATGGCATCGGCCCCCTGGGTTTCGGTGTTTCCCCCCGTGCCAAGGCTCGCGCTGAGAAAAAACGATTCGGGAAATTCCTTCGTGGTGATCTTCACCAGTCCTCCCGCGAAATCCCCGGGGTTATCGGGAGTGAAGGTCTTGACCGTGGTGATACGGTTGATCATGGCCGAAGGGAACATGTCGAACGGCACAACCTTCTTCTCCGGCTCCGGGCTGGGAAGGTTTACCCCGTTGAGCTGGGTGGAGCTGTAACGCTCGCTGAGCCCGCGAACCACCACATACTTGCTCCCCACCACCGAGACCCCCGTTACCCGCTTCATTGCCTCCCCCGCATCGGAGGCGGGGGCTTTGGCAATCTGATCGGCGGAGATGGCATCGGAGACCGAGGCGGAGCGTTTCCGCTCAATCAGCGCGGCACTCTCCGACCGTCGATCGGCATGGGTCGTGACGGTGATGGTATCTCTACCAATCATCGCCGTCGAAAGCCCCACATCCTGCCGGGCCGTGGAACCGGGATCCACCCGCACGTTGGTCAGGGACTTCGTCCCGTAACCGACATAGGAGACGGTGAGCCCGTAGAGTCCGGGGGGCACATTTTTTACTGTGTAGACCCCACTGGTGCTTGTAAGCGCGCCAAGCTTGGTGCCGTTGATCCGGACAGTTGCCCGGATCACGGGCTCCCCCGTTGAGGCATCGACGATTGTTCCGGTGATATTCCCGGTCTGCTGGGCATGAGCAGGGAGAGGAGCCATCGTGATGATTGCTATGAACAATCCGACGGCGGAGAGGGATGTAATCTTCATATCGTTTCCGGTTCCCTGGGCTACCCTTCACTGAAAAAGGGGAGGAACCTGTTCACTATTGAACCCGATTTGAATGAAAAATGAAATGCGGACCGACCATCACGAGGCGCGTGGGCCGCGTCCTGAGATGATCAGGCTCCCTACGTATCGGGGATAATCCGGGGGAGCAATGCAATGTTAGGCAACGGCATTAACAGGGAGCAATAGTGCGGGCGGCATATTACGATATGGTGAATCAGGGCATTCAAAAATCAGGCTTATTACCCGATGGTAACATTTGAAAACCGCTAAAATACGATGGCACGTTAATCCAGCCTGACGTTGCATTTCGCATAACAGACGAAATCGATCTCCTTTCCGGCAACCTGCCTGACAAATCAAACGAGCCAAACATTGGCATTCGATAAGCCTTGTACAATCGGCTTTGGCGGGCGGGATGGCATTTTTCCGAGCCTTCGGCATTCGTCTAAAAGCTGAACATCGGACATAGCCTGGGAGCATTCCAATGTCCATCATTTTTTCTTTTCCCGTGGATATATGACAGCCATAATCCTTCTCGTTTTATCGAACATATTTATGACCGTTGCATGGTATGGTCATCTGAAATACAAGGAAGTGGTGCTCTGGAAAATCATCCTGATAAGCTGGGGTATCGCATTTTTCGAATATTGCCTTCAGGTTCCGGCAAATCGTATCCGTAGTAGCTCAGGTTGCTGCGTTGAAGACTACAATCTGCTGGATCGGGGAGTTGGATGCAGCGTTGAATCGGCGTACCAGAGCCGGCTACCAACGCCAACCCAACATTGGTAGCCAACGTAAATGGCGATAATGCTCCTGAAGTATCCGCCCTCCATCCCCTCCCTGAAGTAGCGAACAGAGCCTTGCCATCCCGACTTTACCGAAATTTTTTCGGGAACATTCCCCGTTAATGTGCAGAACCCGACCCTCGTGTCATCTTATTTAATGCAATCACTCCGGCAATTTATCAACATACTTTAACGGGAGATATCCGATGACACGTATCAATCCCCTCCGACTCGGTCGCATGGTGACCACGCTGGCCGGCACGCTTATCCTCTTCCTCTGTACGGTTATGATGTCGAATGTGGCGCATGCCCAGGCGTCACCCCCCTGCAACAACTTCTGGATCGATACCGATATCCCCGGTGTCATTGCCACCCTGAACTGGACGCCACTGGGCACGACGCCGACGAGCACCGCGGTACCGGTCGGCTCCAATTTCTACTCGACGGCTCCGGGGCCTGGAACGCTCAATTCGTTCTCGTTCACGCTGCCGTGCGGTTCAACCATCGGACCGTTCAACGGACCGTGGGGATCTGCCCCTGTTTCGCCCGGATTCTGCGTTCCCGATCCCTGCAATCCCGGACAATGCATCTATGTGCGCGCATATATGCTTGGAGCCCCTCCAAGCGGCTGCCCGTACGAACTCCAGGTCCTTAATGGCACAAACCTGTGTCCGGGGGGGTGCAAGTAAACTCCGATCACGCGACCAACGACAAAGGGAGAGTTTCCGAACGGGACTCTCCCTTTATATTATATAAACGCGGCACGCGGTTCAGATGTGCGTTGGATCGGCGTTGCACGCCGGGAGCGTGCCAGTACCAGAGCTGATGTCCAACGCCCATCCAACACATCTCCCACATCTCCACTGCCAACACCCAGACCCGGCACCTATAAGGAAACGTATAGTCGACCTGAGACACTACTATCGGATCGGATACGTACAGCCCATTTCAATTGAAAATCATCCAGGAAGTGATAACGCCGGCGGTATTCGTCGCATTCTCGACATTCTTTCTCCGCCAGGAGATAAAATGGAACTACGCGATATCATTTCTCTTCATTCTTGGCACCGTGTTTTTCGCATTCAGGGATTGAGCCTCACCAAACCTGCCCTCCAGCCCCATGCCCTCGGGCACCCGTCCTTCCTTCCATGATCCATGATTCCGATCAGGCCGGCGCATATGTGATTTCACCCCCTTCCTTATCGTATTTTACGATTTCATGACAGGCGCCGGAATTATCAATCCATCCATATGAGCAAGCAACGGACGCCGCTGATGCGGCAGTACCATCAGATAAAGGACAAATATCCTGATACAATCCTCCTCTTCCGCCTTGGGGATTTCTACGAGACATTCGAGGAGGATGCCGGGATTACCGCGCGGGTCTGCGGGATCACCCTCACCAAACGGGGAAACGGCGCCGAGGGGGATACCCCGCTGGCCGGGTTCCCCCATCATCAGCTCGACAACTATCTCCCGAAGCTGGTGCGGGCCGGATATCGCGTGGCGGTGTGCGAACAACTGGAGGACCCCAAGCTGGCGCGGGGAATCGTCCGGCGGGATGTGATCGAGGTTGTCACCCCCGGCGTGGCGATGAACGACAAACTTCTCGACGCGGGGCGTAACAATTACCTCGCAGCAGTGTTCAGTGACAGGGACAGGGCGGGGATCGCCTTCTGCGATATCTCCACCGGCGAATTTCAGGCAACGGAGGTGACTGCGGCGGAGATGGGGGAGGTGCTGGAGGCGATCGGCCCGGCGGAGATCATCGTTGGAAGGGCGCAGAAAGATCGGCTGGCGGAGATCAGAATCAGCTCGGAGCCACGCCTTACGCGGCTGGAGGATTGGATCTTCGACCCGGAATATGCCTCGGAACGGCTTCGCGAGCATTTTGGGACGCAATCGCTGAAGGGTTTCGGCATCGAGGATCAGCGCCTTGGGACGATCGCGGCCGGCGCGGTGATGCACTATCTGATGGAGACGCAGCGCGCGCGGCTCTCGCATATCAGAAAGATCGCCCGGTACAGTCACGGTGATTATATCGCGCTGGACCCCGCCACCAAGCGGAACCTGGAGATCCTCTTCTCCTCGCACGACGGCGGACGTGGCGGCACCCTTCTGGCGGTGATCGACAAGACATCCACCCCGATGGGGGGGCGTCTCCTGAAGAAATGGGTGATCCATCCGCTGAAATCGCGGGAGCAGATCGAGAAGCGGCTGACAGCGGTTGGCTGCATCTACAATGAACAATCGATCGCCGGGGAGCTGGAAAAGGAGCTGCGGGCGATGAGCGATCTTGAGCGGATCGTGGCGCGGGTTGCCACCGGGCGCGCATCACCACGGGATCTTGGCTCCATCCGCTCCACGCTGGAACGGATGCCCCGGATGATTGAACTTCTCGGGCGCTGCTCCGCCCCCACGCTGACGACGCTTGCCCGATCCTTCTCCCCTCTGGAGGATCTTGTGGCGCGGCTGACCGAGGCGCTCCCGGAGGAGCCCCCGGCAACGCTGGCCGACGGCGGGGCCATCCGTGGCGGATACTCTCCGGAACTGGATGAGCTGCGCGATCTCCGCGCCAGCGGCAAGAGCTTCCTGGAAAGCCTTCAGGAACGGGAGCGGGAACGGAGCGGGATCAGCTCGCTGAAGGTGGGCTACAACAACGTGTTCGGCTATTATATCGAGATCACGAACGCGAACAGGGATAGAACGCCGACGGATTATATACGGAAGCAAACGCTCAGCAACGCTGAACGATATATCACGCCGGAGCTGAAGGTGTACGAGGAGAAGATCCTCAATGCAGAGGAGAAGCTGGCAACGCTGGAGCGGGAGATCTTCACGGAGCTTCAGGCCTTTACCGCGGAACGGAGCGAGGCGATCCTCCGCAACGCGCAGTTGATTGCGATGCTGGACTGCCTTGTCGGGTTTGCCCGCCTGGCTCGTGAACGGGATTATCACCCTCCGGTGCTGGAGGATTCCACCCGGCTGGAGATCACCGGAGGACGCCATCCGGTGGTAGAGACAATTCTCCCTCCCGGCAACCGTTACGTTCCAAACGATACAATCGTCAATACGGAAGAGGAGCAGATCGCGATTATCACCGGGCCGAACATGGCGGGAAAATCATCCTACCTCCGGCAGGTGGGATTGATCGTCCTGCTGGCGCAGATCGGATCGTTCGTCCCGGCCGAGCGGGCAATCATCGGCGTGGTGGACAAGATCTTCACGCGTGTGGGAGCGCAGGACAACATCGTGGCCGGGGAGAGCACATTCCTGGTGGAGATGCACGAGGCGGCAAACATCCTGAACAACGCGACCTCCAGCAGCCTCATCCTTCTCGATGAGGTGGGACGGGGAACATCGACGTTCGACGGGATATCGATAGCATGGGCGATGACCGAGCATATCCATGATGTGATAGGGGCGCGGACGTTGTTTGCCACGCATTATCACGAGCTGAATGCGCTGGCCGACCGGCTGCCGCGGATTCGGAACTACAAGGTGGAAGTCCGTGAGCATGATGACCAGGTGATCTTCCTCAGGAAGGTCAATCCGGGAACGGCGGATCACTCGTATGGCATACAGGTCGCCCAGATGGCCGGGCTTCCGGAAGAAGTGACGGCTCGCGCCAAGGAGATCATGGCGCAGCTTGAAAGCGCGTCGGAGGGGAACCCGATTGGCGGCACCGAGGAGGGACTTCTTCAGGTAGCGGCACGATCTTCGCAGCGTAATGCCGCGGTACTGGTCGGGTCCGAACGTCCAACGCCGGCCGCATCACAGATCTCGCTCTTCGAATCATTTCTTCCCGATCCTCAATTGGAGGAACTACGGCTTCATATCGAACGCATCGACCTCAACTCACTGACGCCGATTCAGGCCATGATGGAGCTTGAGGGCCTTCAACGGATGGCGCGGGAGGGGCAGAAAAGCTGAATTATTGAAATAAACCGATAATGTTAGCGAATGTGACGATTTAGTCAATTTCGTTAAGTGATTCATTATCGGCTTTATTCAGTAGCAAAATCTTTGTAAGATGTCTCTATGTCATGCGGTAGCTCCGGTACTGCTGTGATCATAAATGCCCGGTCCAGAAAGCATGGATATCGTATCGTATAGCGAGCAATCGCGGCATCGGTGGAGATATCCTGCGCCCCATGCTCTGGGCATCTGATTGCGTCAGCCGGCGTACACGGCTCCTTCGGGGGACGTGCATGGTCCTCATGTTGGTTATGAGGGCAGCCGCCGTGCCAACTACGTGTAGCACGTGGTGGCGTGGTCCAAGAATTTCCGTTTGCGCCTGATAATTTCGGGCGGCATCTGCCGCGCCGTTACTATCAGGGCATTGGGAGTGCTTTCACCTCACCTCCACCAACTTCAATAATCTACTCAGTAATTCCTGGACGATGGCCTTCTGATCAAAAGATCATTGAGGCACGACGACATTGTTCTATTTCCATCCCCTTACAACATGTAGGACATTATGAAACGGTACTACACCTTGTTGCTGTGCACGCTTGTAGCGTTGCTTATCCCTGCAATGCAAGCGTGGAGCAATCTATCCGAGTACGGATTTCAACCCACCACCGGCGAGTATATCAATATCGGTGGCGGAACTCAGATCCATGGCCCTGGCGCTGATGATGATCAGTCCAAGGCTCTGGACATCGGATTCACCTTCTATTTCGACGGCGTTCCCTACAACCAGTTCTCCTGTAGCTCCGACGGCCTGATCGGCCTGGGCCCTCAGCCTTCCACCGCATGCTGGGGAAATGAGCTTACGGTCCCCGATGGCGCCTGCTTCGATGAGAACGGCTCGTACAAGGGCTTCGATTACACGCTCTTCCAGACGCCGCATATCGCCCCCTTCTGGGATGATCTCCGCGTCCCCTCCTCGGCCGATCGCGAGCCAGACGGTTCCATCAGCTACGCGCTTATCGGCGAAGCGCCGAATCGCATTCTGGTGATCGACTTCAACACCGTGGAAACCTTCTACCAGTTCGGCTCCTTCAGCTCGTGGCAGTGCCGCCTGTACGAACGGACAAACAAGATCGAGTTCTACTACGATTTTATGAACCCGGATTACCATCCGTCGTTCCGCAGCGGCAACGCCGGCACCATCGGCCTCGCCTCTGCCTCCGATAATTTCCTCAGCGTCAGCTCAAACTACGACGGCGAGATCGGCCAGTTCAACTACAGCGCGCAGTCTGAGAAACCCGATGATTTCTTCAGCCTGACCGATCCCAATGAGCAGGGCAACCCGGCGCTCCCTGGCGGCACGATGTTCGTCTTTACCCCGTGCCAGCTGATGATCGACGGCAATACCGATCAGGGAGCATCGGCGCCCGAGATGAGCGACGGAAGCCCGATCTTCATGAACACCGAGGTGATGCGCGGAACCACCGGCTACTTCCAGCCGATCGGCATCTGGCTGGCCGGCGGTTGCATTGACCGCACGTATATCGCCGAAATCACCGGCCCATCCGCCTCCGAGTATTTCATCTCCCCCGAGAAGATGACCATTACAGCCGGCGACAAGCCGTTCTTCCCGGATATGCAGTTCACGCCGGCCGGCCTCGGAGAACGGAAGGCCCTGCTGACGATCACGGACGATCATGGCGTGGTCCAGTCGTTCCCGCTTCAGGGAATCGGAACGCCACGCATCATCTGGTCGGGCGATCCCGCACAGGGAGGCGTGCCAGACATGAAGGATAGCTCCGTGCTCCTGAAAGGGATGCACGTGAAGCGGGGAGAGATCGGCACCTATATGCCGTTTACCCTCACCAACATCATGGAAGGAGAAGGCCAGGAAGGGGGCGCCGCTATTATCTATACAATCAAGGGAACCAGCAAGGGGCAGTATACAATCGACCCCACTGAGACCTCGCTCTACGGCGGCCAGTCATCGACCCCGACGATCACCTTTACGCCAACCGGCGTTGGGCTAATCCGCGACACCCTGGTCGTTGATGCCGACGGCGAGATCCGTACGTTCCCGCTGGCCGCATTCTCCGATGCCCCGGGGGGAGAGTTCTTCGCGAACTTCACGCAGATCGATTCCAACTCGCAGTTCTTCAACAACCAGTTCAGCTGCTCCGGCGATGGAGCCATCACGATTCCGATCAATACCGTCAACATCGGCACCGGACCATTCCTGATTACCGGGTTCCAGGCGTTCGAGGTGGATACGACTATCGGCCAGGGAATGCCACGCTATAAGAACCTGCGTGATGCAAACGGCCAGCTGATTCCGATGACGGATTACATCCTGACCGAGCAGCCACCGGTTACCCCGGCGTCCGCCAATCAGGTCAACTTCCCGATCTCGGTTCCGCAGGGTGAGAGCAAGACGCTCTACCTGACCTTTATCGGCCAGCGCCCCGGCAAGCGGTATGCCCGCGCGTATCTCCAGACCAATGGCGAGACAACGTTTGCCGAGGATGCAAACGGCGAGATGGTCGAGGGTCTCTTCACCTTCAATCTCTTCGGACGCGGAACCGGCGCGCGTCTCTCCGATCAGAAGAATGGCCGGCTTCCCGGCTCGCTTATCTTCCCGTCGACGCTGATCGGCAAGTCGAGCGAAAAGCGTATGGCGCTCTTCAACACCGGCCAGTGCCCGCTTCGTATTTCGATGGACAACCTCCGCATCAGCACCGGCGATGTTGAGGAGTTCGCGATCGTCGAACTGCCGGGCGGCGCCAAGGTGGACAAGGTTACCAACGATATCTATATCGCTCCGGGCGACAGTGCATCGGTGCTGATCCGCTTTACTCCGCAGGCGAACGGCTCGCGCCGTTCCACGATCAAGCTCCATACGAACGACTCGACAATCCAGATCCCCGGCATCACCGAGGCTGGAACCTACTATGTCGATCTCTTCGGCGATAGTCCGGCCGATCTGGCCCCGTCCGCTCCCGACTTCGGCGTTGCGCTGATCGGTGGCGGCCCGGCCGAGCAGAAGAAGGGGATGGTTCATCTTGCCAATGCCACGAACATCCCGGTGACGATCACCGCCATCGCGATCAATGGAACCGATGCGGCTGATTTCATCCCGAACTCCGCGCTGCCATGGGCCACGCTGCCGATCACGGTTGCTCCGGGAAGCTCGGTCGATCTGAATATGATCTTCGCTCCGATGACCGGAACGCCGGGACCCCGCACCACGAAAGTGAACGTGACCCTTGCAAACGGCAGCCAGGTAATCGTGCAGTTGACCGGTGAGGCCGGAACGCGCACGGT
>JBDSJW010000046.1:0-4547 GCA_039917235.1 Kapaibacterium sp. (SeqCode)
GCAGCTTTGCCGTGGTGGACAGTTTTGCCTGCGGTGGCGGCTACACGCTCGCTATCCACGATCTCCAGATCCTCCCGAACGGGCATGCGCTTGTGCTGGGTCTCGATCCGCAGGTGATGGACATGAGCCGGATTGTTCACGGGGGGAGCTCCACCGCAGGCAAAACTGTCCACCACGGCAAAGCTGCTGTCCAGCGCGTAGCACTTGAAGGCGTTGCCGCTGGCAAAGGTCATGGTGCCGTTCTTCTGCCATTTGAAATCGTACGACTGCCCGCCGGCCCGCGCCGCGAACGTCGGCACGCCGGCGTTGTCAACAGTCATCAGATACGCGGTATTCTTCACCGCCGCGTTGAAGACAAGATTGCTCAGGAAGATGACGCCGGGGCTTGGATCGGCCGCGCTGGTGACGGTGATCTTCGGAAAGCTCGATGGGAAATAGCTGGCGCCCGCCGGAGGCGTATCCCCGCCGCCGATGCCGGCCGCCGCGGAGGTTGCCATTGGCGATCCGGCTGCGGAGGAGTGCATCTCATCCAGCGCCGCCCGGTCAACCACGGGAGGTGTCTTCGTCAGGCTGGTGCCGAAACTGAAGGTGAACGGGACGATGGCATCGCCGGCGTTATCGCGCAGACCCCGCCCCACCGTTACCGTCACCCGTTCGTTCGGGACAAAGCTCTTCTCCGGCCTGAAGGTCAGCGTGGTCCCGTCGGCGGAGATGATGATCCTTCCGGCATGCCCGCCGCTGATGCTCCCGCGAACGCTCAACAGCGACGGGGAGATGGCGGGATCGAGCGGGGAGCCGGGACGGATGATGATATCCGCTCCGGGGAGCACCCATCGCGAACCCTGTAATGGGAACTGGAATTGAACGCGGGGATGGGCCGGCCGGGCGCCAAGCCCGGTTATCAGCGCAAACATGGCAATGCTGATGCACGCGAACACGCGGCGGCAGACTGTACCGGAAACCATTATCGTAACCTCTGTTTCACTTGGGTGAGACGGGACCGCCCCGGAATCCAGGCACCACCGGCAAGAGAGGCGGAGAGCTGGAGAGACTCCGACACATGGGGATGGCCGGCCAGGACGGATGTTGATTGACGAGGGGAGATTCGCGCTCCGCGGAGAGAACTCCCGGGATGCTGTCAGTCTGTTGAGGAACGTCATCTGCTGCGTTGGCCTTCACCGTTCGCTCACTGCGACGTCCGGGAGGACGCCTCAATCGCTCAGGTTCGGCCGCCTTGCATCTGATCATCCCTGAACAGCCTGTGCACCTGAAGCACTTTAACAGGATGCTATGCCATCATGCATATGAAAGTATTGAACGCCATCCGCGGATTTTTGTTACTCGGTACATCACACCACTTCCATGGCATTCCGTCAAGGGCGTTTAGAGACGACACCCGAACGCGGGTTCCCACGAATTCAGCCCTGCCCCGTAACGACAGCCGCCCGGGAGGAAAACCCTCCGGGCGGCTGGAATATCCGGCCCGCCGCGCGACGGGATATCACTCCTTCCCCTCCTCCGCCACCTCCCGCGCCGTGATCTTCGCCTCCCGCATCTTCCGGGTGAAACGTGAGAGGACGCGCTCCGCCTCATCGATATCCTCAACGCCGCTGTAGCGGATGGCGAGCGCCTTCCCCTTCGTCTCCAGCTTTGCGTTCCGCTCGCGGCTGATGGCCTCCATGATCGACTGGAACCAGCGCTCGTAGTAATCGCGGTTGCTCTCGGCGGGGAGGTCCAGGCGCATCTCCCCATCGCGCAGCGCCAGACGGCTTGCGCCGGTGGGCATGGCGGCCAGGCGGAGCCGCACCGCCATAAAGAGCCGTTCGGTTTCCGGCGGCACCGGGCCGAACCTGTCGCGCATCTCCGAGGCGACGGCGGCAAGCGCGGCGGAATCCTTCGCGGCGTACATCCTGAGATAGAAATCGTAGCGCTCGGAGTCATCCCCGATATAGCCCTTCGGAATCAGCGCGTCCCCTTCCACCTCGATAATGATATCGTCGTTCACCGGAAGCTGCGCCTCCCGCTCCTCCTTCTCAATCTGATCGGCGAACAGGTCGCGGAACTCGTCGCGCTTCAGCTCATCCACGGCTTCATCGACGATCTTCTGGTAGAGATCGAAACCGACATCATCGATAAAGCCGGACTGTTCGGCGCCGAGGAGGTTGCCGGCGCCGCGGATCTCCAGATCGCGCATCGCCAGCTTCAGGCCGGAACCCAGATCGGTCAGCTCCTGGATGGCCTGAAGTCGCTTCAGCGCAATGCGGGAGAGCGATGTTGGAGGCGGAACCACCATATAGCAGTAGGCCTGGATGTTGGAGCGCCCCACGCGACCGCGAAGCTGGTACAACTCCGCCAGGCCGAACTTGTCGGCGCGGTTGACGATGATCGTGTTCACCGCCGGGATATCGATTCCCGACTCGATGATCTTGGTCGCCACCAGCAGATCGTACCGCCGGTCAATAAACGCCATCATCGTCTTCTCGATCTGCTCCGGCGTCATCTCCCCATGCACCACCGCTATCCGTGTATCGGGGACCATCGTGCCGAGCTTGGCGGCCAGATCCTCGATATCGCTGATCCGCCAGTGAACAACAAAGCACTGCCCGCCGCGCCGCAGTTCCCGGCGGATGGCGTCGGCAAGGGCTTCATCGTTCCACTGCGTCAGCTCCGTGACAATGGGCAGGCGGTTGCGCGGCGGAGTCTCGATGGTGCTCAGATCGCGCGCCCCCATCAGCGAGAAGTTCAGCGTGCGCGGGATCGGCGTGGCGGTGAGCGTCAGCGTGTCGATATTGCTCCGTACCTGCCGCAGCTTCTCCTTTGCCGATACGCCGAACCGCTGCTCCTCGTCAACGATCAGCAGGCCAAGATCGCGGAAGCGAACATCCTTGGAGAGAAGGCGGTGCGTGCCGATAAGGATATCGACGCGACCCAGCTTCAGGTTCTCCAGCGTCTCCTTCTGCTGCGCCTTGGAGCGGAAGCGGGAGAGGAGATCGACGCTCACGGCGTAGCGCGCCAGGCGATCGCGAAAGGTGTTAAAATGCTGCTGCGCCAGAATGGTGGTGGGGGCCAGCACCGCCACCTGCTTCCCCCCCTGCACCGCCTTGAAGGCCGCCCGCACCGCCACCTCCGTCTTTCCAAAGCCGACATCGCCACACACCAGCCGGTCCATCGGCGTGGAGGATTCCATATCCTGCTTTACCGCGTAGGTGGCGCTGGACTGGTCCGGCGTATCGTCGTAGATAAACGATGCCTCCAGCTCCCGCTGCCACTGCGTGTCGGCGGGGAACGCATATCCGGGCTGCGATTTCCGTAGCGCATACAGCCTGATAAGCTCGCGCGCGATATCCTTTACCCGCTTCTTGGCCCGCGCCTTTATCCGCTCCCACTCTTCGGTCCCCAGCTTGCTCAGCTTTGGCGCGGCCCCCTCCTTGGAGGAATATTTCTGAAGCCTGTTGATATAGTTCAGGTTGACGAAGAGCGTATCGCCGCCGCCGTATTCCAGCTTTACCGCCTCCCCCCTGGAGCCGGCCGCGCTGATCGTCTCCAGCCCTATGAACCGGCCTATCCCCTTGTCCACATGCACCACGTAATCCCCCGGTCGCAACTGCTTCAGCTCGCGAAGGGTGAAGCCCTTGAACTGCTTCCCCCGCTGGCGCGCCCGGACCGTGGAACGGCGGCGGCTGAACACCTCATGCTCCGTCAGCACGGCCAGTTTGATCGCCGGGATCAGAAATCCGTGCGTGAGCGATTCCGCCTCGTAGACAGCGCTCGACGATTCAAAGCCGTACGGCTCCCCCGCCTCCGCCGCGCGGTCGCACTCGCCATCGACCAGATCCTCCAGACGCCGCCGGGAGTCCTCGCCATCGGCCAGGAGGAAGATCGCGTAGCCCTCCCGCATCAGATTGCCGACCCCTTTGCAAAGCTCCCTGAGGGATGATGAATAGCTCGGCTGCTGGCGGCCGCCGGCATCGATCACATCGCCGGTGGATGGGGCGTGAACAAGGGAGTGATGGATTCTCCGCCGCTCCCCGATCGCCTGGGAAAGATCGTTCCGCCCGCCATCCTCCAGCAGACCATGAATCCGCTCCGGCTCCTCCAGGTAAATGATCGTGTTTTCACCGATGTGATCGAGGATGGTTGAGGAGAGTTCATCCTCCTGCTCCGAGTGGAAGAGTCGCGCCATCAGGCTCACCGAACCGCGATCGCGGATGGACCGCTGCGACATCGGATCGAACTCCCGCATCGAATCGATCTCATCGCCGAAGAACTCCAGCCGCACCGGATGCTCGGAGCCGACCGGAAACACGTCCAGGATGCCGCCGCGGACGGCGTACTCGCCAACCGACTGGACGATATCGGCGCGCTCGAACCCGCCAAGCGCCAGGCGGCGCGTAAGCTCCTCGAACCCGACATTCTCGCCAAGCTTCAGCTCGATCACGCTGCCGGTGATCCGCTGCGCGGTCGGGACGTGCGCCATCAGCGTCTCCACATCCGCCACGATCACCCGATCGGGGTTATCGGCGATCGATTTCAGGGCATCGGTCAGG
>JBDSJW010000047.1:0-9597 GCA_039917235.1 Kapaibacterium sp. (SeqCode)
GAGGCGTCCGGAAGGACGCCTCATTCGCTCAGATTCGGCCGCCTTGTGGCTGATTGTCCTTGAACAGCCTGGGCATCGGAAGTAATTCAACGGTCTCCTAGACCCCGGCTTATCAGGCCCGGCCGGGGATCAGCATCATCCCCCCTGTAACCGGAGAGGGGACGCGCAATTCAAGTATATTCCAGCGATCTTTTTCCGAGATTTCACTCGCGATTCCGAGAAGACGAACTTCCAATCAAACAGGCATCAGTTCATGATATCCCGCACATCCTCCATCCTCCTCACCGGCGCTCTTTTTCTGGCTGGCTCCCTCTTCAGCGGCTGCACGGATGACCCGATCTATCCCGAAAAAGTGATCAGGGTCAAACCTGCGAACCTGCCGGCGATCGGCGGGGATGCGTATTACGAGCTCTGGTTCAGTTACCCGAAATCGACGGCGGACCCGAAGCATCCCACGACGGATCATGAGGATGCGGCATACGTCAGCATCGGGAAGTTCAGGGTGGATGATGTGGGGGCGGTGACGGGAATCGGCGGCGGACAGGCGGTCTTCAATACGCCGGCGGGATATAATCCAAGCCTCTTCATGGACGCGATCCTTACTGTTGAATCGACCGGCGGAAAGGACACCATCCCCGGCCCACGGATGCTCTCCGGCCCGTTCCTGGGAACCACATCGCTCGGCCGTGATACGCTGACCCTTGCGGGGAGCGATGCGTTCGGCGCCCCCATTCTTGGCACCGTCGGCGGCGGCTTTATCCTCGATGCGCCCACAGCGGGGGATTCCACCACCGCCTCGGCAAACGGCATCTGGTTCGTCCGCCTGACCGACCCCACCGGAACGATCAGCACCGCCATCCCCGGCCTCCTTCTCCCCTCGCAGCCGATCAACAAGGAGAACCCCGACTGGACCTATCAGGCATGGCTTACCAGAACAAACGCCGGTTCAGCGACCGAGTATATCCCCCTGGGGCATTTCGATATCTCCACCGCTGCCGACTCCACTGGTGCCGGCCCCGGCGCCGGCCCCTTCCCCGGCCGAATCTATCCGAGTCCCGGTGAGGATTTTGTGACCGGCACGCCACGGACCCTCAACGACGGCACATACGGCGTGATCGTCTCCGCCGAGCCCACCACCATATCGCTCGGCCGCCCGCTCCTCCCGATGGTCAGGCTCGATCGGATACCCACCGGCGTTTCCCCCAGGACAACCCTTATAGCAACCACGCCGACGGCATACCCGAGGATCGAGGTGGAACTTGACCGGTGAACGGCCCATACTTCATCTGCTGATCGCGCTTGGAATGCTCCTCCCCGCCGCCGCCGCCGCGCAGCGGTTTGAAGAGCGGATTGCCCCGTTTCCGGTCGAGCGGACGGCGAACGAACGCTATCTCAACCCCTTCTCGGGGGGGCTTATCCAGCCCCGCATCGGCCTGCTGGATGCCGATGGCGACGGGCTTCCGGATCTCTTCGCGATTAACCCCGACAATCGGCTCCGGTTCTATCGCAATCTGGGAAACCGGAGCTTCCGGCGCGTTCAGCCATCAGGCTACGATTCCGCGAACGTCCGCGGCTGGTTTCGTCTGGCCGATATCGATGCCGACGGCGATCTTGATCTCCTTACATCAGGCGATCTCTCCGAAGTGCTCCTCTACCACAACCAGGGGACATCCGCCCAGCCGGTATTTCCACGGGTTCCCGATACGCTCAAAACCACCGCCGCCGCCATCATCTACACGCAGCAGGAAACTGTCCCCTCGCTTGTCGATATCGATGCCGACGGCGATCTCGATCTCTTCATCGGCGATCCGACCGGCACCATCATCTTCTACCGGAACATGGGGACGGCCGCGGCGCCGGCGTTTGTGCTGGAGACGCGCAACTACATGGGCATCATTGTCATCTCCGGCGGAAAGGCCGGGAAGGATGATGAGGAGAGAACCATCCTCCACCACGGCGCCAGCGTCCTGGATTTCGCCGATATCGACCGGGATGGCGATCTCGATATTCTCTTCGGCGATTTCTTTACCGAGCGACTCCTCCTGTTCAACAACGGCGGCACAACTCATCAGGCGGCCTTCAGCATGAGCCGGCTCGATACCGCCTTCCGTCCCAACGGCGACGATGTCCGAAGCCAGGGGTTCAACCAGCCGGTCGCCGGGGATATCGACGGCGACGGCGATGTCGATGTCCTGATCTCCTCCCTCTATCCGGACGCCACGGAACAGCCGGTGATCCTCTATGAGAATACATCGGGGACGGTCCCGGGACTCCCCGCCATGCGACGAAGAGATATCGATCTGACGAGCGAGCTGGATCTTGGGACATTCGCCGCTCCGGCGGAGATCCATGACGCGGCGATGAACGGGATGGTGGTGGGAATGGGAGATGGCTCGATCTACTATATCGCCGCCGATACGGCCGGCGGCGCCACGGTCTGGCACCCCGCAAAGCGTTATTCCACCGGGGTTGGCGGGCTGTTCGACGCATCACCGGCGGCTGGTGATCTGGACGGAGACGGAATGGCCGAGCTTGTCATCGGCGACGCTGATGGGGTGCTGCGGCTCTTCCGATTTGCGAACGGCGCGCTGACGCGGATCGCATGGCAGCTCGATACGTTCAAGGTAAACGCCTACGCCGCGCCGGCCCTCGTTGATATCGATCATGATGGCGATCTCGATCTCTTCATCGGCGCCGGCAATGGGCGATTTATCTACTTTGAGAATACCGGCGGACCCACGGCCCCCCGATTTGAACAGCGGACGCCTCCGGCCCCGTTCGACCGGCTGGACGTGGGATCAAATTCCGTGATCCGCTTCCACGATATCGACCGCGACGGCACTCCCGACGCCGTCGTGGGGGCATGGCCCAGCTTCGACCGCCTGCGCGGGACCGTCCGCTTCTACCTTCGCCGCGGCGATACCTTCGCGATCGACCCCGCGCTGCCGGAAATTGCCACCGACGCCGACCCGGTGCCGGTGATGATCAATCTCCCGGAGGGCCGTTTCCTGATCGTCGGACAGCGGTCCGGCGGGATGCTTGCGTTCTTCGACAGAACATCGCCGGAGTCCGGTGTGCCGATGACGGAGACCACAGCGGGAACCATGACCATGGCGCCGACGATTCTGCGGGGAGACGATCGAATTGTGACGGTGGGATGGAACCAGACCGCGCCGGGAGCGTCCTTAGTAGTATATGATTTCCGAGGGGATGAGATGCTGCGGCAGCCCCTGCCGGATCACGGCGGAACCATCAGGCTCCGCCTCCCGAAGCTCCCGGCCGGTGTCTATATGGTTGCGATCGGCGGGATGAGCGGGAAGATCATCGTGCTTCCATGATTCCCTCCGATTTCCCGGCGTCAGGCCCGATTATTTGAACATTCAAGACCGATTTAATCCCAATATGAGGAGAAACGATATGGTAAAGAAAGTGATCCCGGTGCTCTGCGGTCTGCTGGCCGCCGGAATGGCGATGGCGCAGGACTCCCGGCATACGGTTCCGGTTCCGCCCGTGCCTCCGGCCCCTCCAACTTCCCCCATGCCGCCAATGCCCCCCATGCCGCCAATGAGCATCAACATCATGGGAGGCGGATTTCTCGGCGTCATGCCGGAGGAAGTAACGGCGGATCGCGTGAAGGAGCTTGGCCTGGCGGAGGAATACGGCGCATTCCTGAAGGACATCAGCGCGGATGGCCCCGCGGCAAAAGCCGGCCTGAAGGCGCACGATGTGATCATCGAGTGGAACGGGACGCGCGTGGAGAGCGCAATGCAGCTCAGGCGGCTGGTGCATGAGACGCCGGTCGGCAGGAGCGTAAAAATCGCCTATATCCGCGCCGGACATCGAGAGCAGGCCGAAATCAAGGTCGGCGAAAACCCTGAAATGGGGACGTTGGGGAACTTGATGATGAGGCATGGGGAAAGAATCCCCTTTATGGATTCCCTCTCAACAATGTTCCCACGGGAGATGCCCCGGAACTTCATGATGCCCAGCCCTGGTCGCCTCGGCGTATCGATACAGAACCTGTCGCCGCAGCTTGCAACCTATTTCGGGCTGAAGGATAGGACGGGAGCGCTGATCAGTGATGTGGCCGGGAAATCGGCGGCGGCGGATGCGGGGCTGGCGGCGGGGGATATCGTGATAGCGGTGGATGGCGACAAGGTGAATTCGCCCGGTGATCTGCGAAAGGCGATTGGATCAAAGGAGGGGGATGTGAAGTTGACCATCATCCGCGACAAGCAGGAGCGGACGATCACCGCGAAGCTCCCGGCGAAAGGGAACATGAATAACCTTGCCCCGGAGATGAATGAGAATTTCGGCGGCCCGGAAATGCCGTTCCAGATGTTCCAGAATTTCTCTGCCCCCGAATCGTTCCAGATGTTCTTCTTCGGCGGCGGCGACGATGAAGAGAATGATGCTCCCGAGACTCCAAGCCTTGCGCCACGGGAACAGCGCGATAGCCCCGAGCTTGGCAATATGCTGGAGAAGCAGCGGATCGAAACCCGCAGGCATCCCCACTCGACTCTTGGCGAGCAGCTTATGGCCCCCCGCCGGGAGGCAAGGGAGGCACCGGAGGCGAAGAATATCTGAGAGGGATCTCCCGCGCGCCGATATGCGCCGGCGGGGAGTTTACGGATGATCAAAAGCCCATCCCGAAATCGTTCGGGATGGGCTTTTCGTTTGTTCGGGCGCCGTGCAGCCAGGGTCAGAACTTTCCCCAGAACCCTTTGTAGACCTTGAACCCGACCGAGTTGGCATCGACGGTCGCCACGGTGTAGGCACGCAGCGTGCCGGGGTTGGACTGATACCGGGAGGTGTAGAGGATATACTTCCCATCCGACGACCAGACCGGGTAGACATCGTTGTTCTCGACATTCGGCGTCACCACCGTCCGTCCGGTGCCGTCGGCGTTGATCATGATGATCTGCCCACCAAGATTGGGGGACGCGGTGGAGAAGGCGAGCTTTGTCCCATCCGGCGACCATGCGGGCTGGAAATCGCCATAGGTGTCGTTGGTGATATTCTTCCGGCCGGAGCCGTCGGCATTAACCACGAAGATATCCCCGTCGCCCCCCGCTGCGGTGCCGGTATATGCCAGCTTCGTTCCATCCGGCGACCATGCGACCTTTGACTCTCCCTCACCGAAATCGTGCGCGTTGTCGGCAATCGAGTGGAGGTTACCGCCATCGGCATTTACCACGTAGAGGCTCGTTCCCCCATCGCCATGATAGAACGCGATCTGCCCGCCGCTCGGCGAGAACTCCGGGATCGTCTCGTACGTTGCGTTTGTGCTGATCACCTTCGCCTCGCCGGTGCCGTCGGTGTTCTGGATCAGGAGGCGGCCATCCTTGGTGGAGTAGACAACGCTTTTTCCATCGGGAGAGAGGGCGGGATAGGATACGGCCACATCAAACGTGGGGCTGCTGGCGATCACATGGTTGCCGGAGCCATCGATATTGGCGACGGAGATCTGAAAGACCGATCCGCTGGTGCTCTCGATCAGGTAGGCGATCTTCCCACCACGCGGCGATGTCACCAGTCGCGCATCGTCGATAAGGAGCTTCGGGTTATCCCCCGCCGGGTTGGTCACCGGATCGTACGTCACGATCTGATGGTGCAGCGTGCTATCCTCGGTGGAATAGACCACCATCTCCTTGCCGACGTAACCCGTTCCGGGGGACGTCGCCTCATCCTTGCAGCCGAACAGCGTCAGAACGCCAAGCCCGGCCAGTAGTACATATGCCTTCACGCCTGTTCTCCTTTCTTGTTGTTATCCACCGCCCCCCTTCGCTAGGGGTCGGTTTCATTGGCGGTCGATTTCCGCGAACCGATTATTCCACCACCGGCGTTTCCACCACGATGGAAACCGTGCGGCAGTAGAAGCGGCCTTCCGGCAGATCGTTATCGTACAGACTCGATTCGCCGATGCCGCGCACTGTTCCGTCGGCAACTCCAAGCGCGCGCGCCGTTGAACGGGCACGCTCCTCGGAAAGCCGCTTGTTGTACTCCGCCTCGCCGATACGGTCGGTGCTCCCCTCGATCGTCACCGCGGCCGTCGGGCGGATTCTGGCCTTGATAAACTGGGCGATCTTCCGATTCGTTTCGTTCAGATCCCCCTTGTCGAAATCGAAAATGATCAGGCTGTAGCGATCGATCTGCTTGTCGGCGATCCGCTCCACACGCTTTTTGCGGACCGTCACCTGCTCCACCGGCAGGGTGCCGTTCGTGGTGAAGGTCTGCCCGGCTCCATCACGCACTTCAAGCGAGTATTCAAGCGGCACGGGGGCGCGCGGCATATGCTCCTTCTCCAGATCGATCTTCCATTCCACGCTGGAGGGAACATCCCCCTCGCCGGTAAATCGCCGCAACTCCTTCCCCTCCTGCCCCATCGAGAGCGTCCACCCGGTCACACCGGCCTCCGATCTGGTCGTCGGGTTGAACCGGACAACGGGAGGGTTGGCGGTGCGGATGGTATCATTAGTCACAACCGGCTCCACGATCGCCCAGGAATCGGATGTGATCTCCACGCGCCGGTTCTCAGCGACGCCATCGGGTTCGGTGACGCTGGAGGGATTTTCCGGCAGATCGCGCGCCGTCACCTTCACCCGTCCCTCGGCCACTCCCCAGACATCCCGCAGGTAATCGCGAATGGCGGTGGCGCGCTGGCGTGAGAGAGCGGTATTCCCCTTCTCTCCTCCGGCGCCGGAGTTGCAGCCGGTCAGGGTGATCGACGTTCCGGGGTTATCGCTCATCCGTTTGCCGAGGATGTTCAGCAGGTTGTAATAGGTCGGCAGCGTGGACACATCATGCAGGCTGGCAAGCTGGAATCCGGCGGCATCGGTGGGGGTCATCCTGGTGTAGCGCGATGGGATTGCCGAAGAGCTGTCATCGAAGAAAACGTAGTTGAGGAGGGGACGCATCGAGACGGAGATAAACTCCTCCACCCGCAACTGAAAATTGTTGAGCGTTGTCCCGTTGGAGTCCACGCCAACCGCGGTGACAGCGGCGGCCAGAATCGGCTTGTGAACCGGCATCGTATCCTTTGGGACATCGACGATAACCGCCGGTGGCGTTATGGGAGCCCTGAGCGATCCATATTTCAGCGCCACGCCCAGATGAAATCCCCCCGTATGCCATGATGAATCGGTGCGGACGCTGGTGATGCCGTAGTTGTAGAAAAGCTCCGGCGCCAGCAGCAGCGTCCGATCGCGGTTCAACGGCAGCTCCGTCCCAACGCCGACAAGCGCCGAGACCATCGTTGTGGATGCGTCGGGGATATCGCCGGTGTAGATATTTCTGACCCGCTGAAAGTTCTCGAACGTCCCCACGTCCGGCTTCGCCAGCGTCTCTTTCTGCTCGAATGACTTCGTCAGCAGATACGCCACGCGCCCGCCACCATAGACAATCAGCCAGTCGGTCGGGCGGTATCCCAGCATCGGCTCCAAACCCACGGTCCCGATATTCGCGGTGATGGTGTGATCAAACTCCCCCTCCGTCGTCGCGTTGCCGACGATCACGGTCGTCTTCTCGATCGTCGTCAGCGTGGCCCCTTCCTGCACATAGCCTCCGCGGAGGCCGAGAAGGAACTGATCGGAGACGGGAAGCTCGAAGAGGAGCCCGAACGCGTAGCCCAGCCCCGTGCCGCTGGTGAAGCGCTGGGCGCAGCTCGGGCAATTCCGCAGTTCCTTGAAATCAGCGCTGTGGATGTTGTAGCCGATATCGCCATAAATCCCGTAGCGGGTCAGCGGGTCCTGCTTCAGAACGCTGGTATCCTGCTGCGCGTGGGCCATCCCATATCCGGCGAGAGCTATAAGAAGTGCGGCGATGGAAGATCTGATCATAACGGGATCGATAGGGTCGAACATGCTGTTGAGCCGGACGCGGCCAGGACGTATATCGCGGAAGATAGCAGGATGAACGACGTTAACCGCTCCAATCAATCATCTCCCCGACTTTTTTACGGCACGGCGGGCCGCCACGGTTCGAACAGGCGAACCGGAAAGAGCTGCCCCAGGCCGGATCATAGCCGGAACGAGAGCACCGGAACATTCGTCAGCGAACCAGGATAAGCGATTCGCTTGCGCTCCGCTCCCCCGAACGGAGCGTGTAGTAGTAGATGCCGGAGGGGAGCGCCGAGGCATCCCAGAGCACCCTGTGGGTTCCGCTGAGAAGATCGGCATCGATGAGGCGGGCAACGATCTCACCACGTCCATCGTAGAGGATCAGCGATGCATGCGCCGGATCGGCGATCGAGAAGTCGATATTCAGCGTCGAGGCGGAGACCGGGTTGGGGCGGGGAGCGTTCAGCTTCAGAAATACTCCGGGCGGTAGATCGCCGCTTATCCTGATGGCAACGCCCTGGCAGACCGTGCCGTCGGAAACGCCGAAGCGGATTCCCTGGGCGGCCACCGGTATCCTGCGCGGGCAGTCGGCGGGAAGGGTGAGCGTATCGAACTGCATCTGGTCCGATGAAGGGCTGTAGCAGAGCGTCAGCCTGGCCTTCCCCCCCGGCGGGATGATGACCGGAAGCTGGCTTGGGGGGATCGAGAACTCCAGATTCCGCTCCAGCCACGGGGCGGCCAGGACGATCGGCACCTCCCCCAGGTTCTGCATCTCCACTTCGCGACATGAAGTATGGGTCAGCTTTGTGGTATCGATCACAAACGTCCCGGAATCGAGGGCAAGCACCTGGAGCGTGACCGGCTTCACCGTCACCGTCACCGAGTCCTCGCTCCGGCAGCCGTTGGCATTAAGCACCACCACATGATAGGTGGTGGTCCCCGTCGGCCCGGCAACCGGGTTGGGGCAATCGGTGCAACTGAGCCCATCCGGCGGAGTCCAGCTATACGATGTTCCGCCGGAGGCGTTCAGCACCGTGCTGGTTCCATCGCAGATGGTGATGGGGAGCCCGGCGCTGGCAACCGGCAGCGGCACCACCGTCACCTTCACCGAATCGATGGCGTGGCAGCCATTGGCGCCGGTCACGTTTACCCGATAGGTGGTTGTTGTGGTGGGATGCACCATCGGCGCCAGACAGCTATCGCAGATAATATCGGGAGATGGCTCCCAGCGATAGGCAACTCCCCCTGATGCGGTAAGCTGCACGCTGTCGCCGATGCAGAGCGTTCGATCAGGCCCGGCGTTGGCATCCACGCGGTTCACCGTCACGGTTACGCTCCCCTTGCCGGTGCAGGTATTTCCACTCATCACCAGCACGGTATAGGTGGTGGTGACACGGGGGGAGGCGATCGGGTTGGCGCAATTGGTGCAGCTCAGCCCGTCGGCGGGGCTCCAGAGATAGGTCTCGCCGCCGGTGGCCGCCAGCGGCGTGGAGTCGCCGGCGCAGATTGTCGCCTGGCCGGATGTTGTGATCTTCGGCGGCGGCAGCACCGTCACCCTGATGGTATCGGTTCCCTGACATCCGGGGCGACCGGAGAGCGAGACGCGATAGGTGGTTGTTTTGGTCGGCGAGGCAACGGGATCGGGGCAGTCGGTGCAGCTCAATCCCTCCGCGGGGCTCCAGGTATAGTTCCCCTGCCCGCTCGCCTGAAGATGCGTGGTCTCCCCGGTGCA
Source organism: Kapaibacterium sp. (SeqCode) (assembly GCA_039917235.1). Taxonomy (GTDB): domain Bacteria; phylum Bacteroidota; class Ignavibacteria; order OLB7; family OLB7; genus JAFDZV01. The sequence goes on from JBDSJW010000047.1 coordinate 9,571, forward strand.
GATGGTAACGGCGGGGGTGACCGAGAG
>JBDSJW010000048.1:0-9905 GCA_039917235.1 Kapaibacterium sp. (SeqCode)
CGGAAGGTATTGTCAGTTAGTTAAGCGTGATCTGCGTCCCCTGCACGCTGAACACGACAATGCCCGGAGCGTTCACATCCTGGAAATCCACCTTGTCGATCTGGTTGAACCGCTCCTGGCGGTGCGGATTGAACGACCGTACATTAAGGCTGTTGAAGTGGAACGGCTGGATCGACTGGAACTGCCGGCCGGGAAGGCTGGAAACCGTGGCGTTGGCGTTGAAGAAGAAATCCTCCGTGGCCGGGAACGCCGTGGCCGCAGCCTGCGAGACGATCGTCGACGGCGTAATTGGACGGCTGGCGTCGAGCGTTGTGATCACAGTACCGAACGGCCCCGCATTGCTGTTGATGTTGATCGCCGCCGGCGTAAGCGTGGCGTTGCAGGGAGCGGTGCCGCTCGCGATCACCGTGAAGGTCCCCGTTCCGGCCGTGGTCGCCGGAAAGGTATTGCCAAGGGCATCGATATACACTTTCGTGCCGCCCGGTCCCAGCGTGCAGGTGAGAATGGTGCCGTTCGGAAGAACGATTCCCGGACATCCGTCCTGGGCAAACGCCGCGTTGCCGGACAGAGCAATGCCCGCAACGGCGGTCAGTGCAAGTGCGAATGATTTGAGCTTCATGATCCGTTTCTCCGTGAATTGAGGATGAATGTTGTAAGTCATGCACGGACGACGTTCGCCATTCCATGGGGAGCATGATGAATACAAACTTATCCTTCGCCGGAGTCGCTGACTTCTTCCGCCTTGCTAAACAGTGACAGTGATGTGGAGATGTTAACGAATTACCCTGTCATGCCCGGAACCACTTCCTCTTCCCCAGCTTCTTCAGCACAACCTGAGCGGTGTTGTAGCCGCTGGCGGCGAAAATCCCTCCGCCGGGATGCGTCCCCGCGCCGGTCAGATAGAGATGCTCGATCGGCGTGCCGTAGGCGCTTAACTCCGGCGTGGGACGAAACATGAACATCTGGTCGAACGACATCTCCAGGTGCATCACATTACCGCGAAGCATCCCATGCTTCCGCTCGATATCCAGCGGCGACTGGATATAATAATCGGTGATGGCGCCCCGCAGGTTCGGCGCGTAACGGCCTGCCACATCGATCAGCTTCTCCGCCTCACGCTCGCGGATATCGTCCCACCGCTCGCCGTTCTCCAGCTCGTACGGATGATACTGGCTCCAGATGTAGACGGTGTGCTTCCCCGCCGGCGCAACGTCGGGATCGATCGCCGAAAATGTCATCAGCAGGCAGGCGGGGTCGCGCGATGGAATTCCACGGAGATAATCGGCGTAGGCGTGATCCAGATACTGAGCGCTGGGGCAGAGAAGCTGGAGCCCGGTGTGCGATGGATGCGGGTTGTTGTGGTCGTGCGCGGCGGAATCGTGCGGCATCGCCGTGTAGTTCGGAAGCTCGTCCGAAGCACAGCGGATAATCATCCCGAAACCGTTTCCAATTCTCAGATCCCCCACCCGCTTCGCCAGCCCCCCCGGAAGATGTTCGGCTCCCACCAGCGAAAGCATCGTGGTAACAACATGGGCGTTGGAGATCACCGCGCCGGAGGCGGTGTAGCGCTCGCCGTTCTCCAGCTCCACGCCGGTGGCGCGATTATTCTGTATGGTAATCCGTTTGATCGCCGCGCCGGTGAAGATCGTTCCGCCGTCGGATTCAAAACGGCGCGCCATCGCCTGCGTCAACATGCCGCTGCCGCCGCGCGGATGTTTGGCGCCGGACTTATGGATCATGGAATGCCAGCCGACAAAATCCGCGGTGGCCGGCTCCGATGGCGGCGGCCCCGACTGTGCCGCAAGCCAGAGAAGCGACGCGCGCACCGGCTCCGATTCAAACGTCTCGTTGACCACCTGGCCGTAGCTGGAGAATATTTTTCTGAGCGTGGAGGCGATCTCTTTTTTCTTCCCGAATTTCCCGCTCACCATCGTCCGCAGAAGATTTCCCGGCGTCGGCGGCTTGAGGAACGATTCAAAGACCCCCTCGTTGATCGCCCCCCAGAAATCGATAAACTCCCGGTAACTCTCCGCGTCCCGCTCGCTGATCTTCGCGATCGATTCAATGGTTTTATCCACGTCGCGATAATATGCCAGCCATCGGCCATCCCGCGTGGGATGCCATGCGAAGGGGTCCATCTCGATATACTCCAGCCCGAAACGCTCCAGCTCCAACTCCCGAATCACCGGCGTCAGATGAATCATGATGTGCGCCGATCCCCCCACATCCATCTGATATCCGCCGAACATCTCCTCGGTCGCCACCGCCCCCCCCACCATCTCGCGACGCTCAAACACCGCCACCTTCAGCCCCGCCTTCGCCAGATAACAGGCGGTGGTAAGCCCATTGTGTCCTGCCCCCACAACAATGCAGTCGAATTGATGTTCAGGCACGGGAAATTGATATTAAATGTGTACCGGCCGAGAGGGAAATATTTTTTCAGGCATCCGGCGACGGCGAATCATCGGTCACGGGAAGCTCCGCCGGCTGATGAATATGAAATTTCCTCATATCCACGCGGACAATTCCATCATCCGACGGCTCGAACGGATCCACGAACTTCGCCCCCCACGTCATCTCGTCGAACCGATAGGACATCCGCGAGTGAACGGTCTGCGAAAAAATATCGTCGATGGCGCTGATCTGCACCAGAAATTCCGTCTCCGCCGCCGCCACCTGCTGGGGCGTCAGCCCGTAAAGCGGGCTCTGCTCGGTGATCGGATGCACAACGGTGAGATGCAGCGGAAAAAAGAGGACGTTTCGCCGTTCGAGCGGAAGCTGAATATATTCGCGCGACCGGTGGCCGTGCTTTATCACCAGGCGCGTCATCACCACGTTAACATCCACCTGAAACAACTGGCTGCGGCGCTGGTTGGCGATACGGAACTGGAACGATGTGATGCCGTGATACGGCGCCACCAGCGCCTTGTGGCTGTACATGATCCTCGCCGTCGGTCGGGAGAAACGCGCAAAGAGAAGTCCCGTCGCAAGCGCGAACGCGGAGAGGCCGATAAATGCATCGAGCATCGAAAGGATATCGGCCGCCAATGTTCCGGGGCTCAGATTTCCGTAGCCGACAGTTGTAAACGTATCGACGCTGAAGAAAAACGCCTCGCGAAAACGCTCGACAAATGTAATCCCCTTCGCCCCGATCAACGCCCCCGGCCCGCAGAGAAGAAACCCGGCGGTAAAGAGCAGATTGATAAAACAGTACGTGGCGAAGAATGTGAGGATAAAACGCCCCCACGACATCTCCAGCAGCGTATGATAGAGATTAAGCCGCTGCGCGAACGACAGCCCGCTCCGCGCAACATTGAAACTGCCATCGCGATTCAGAAGACGAAGCCGCGCCTGCTCGGAAACGCGCGATCCGAACCCGAGATCGCGAAGATCCTCCTGCTGCGGATCGGGATTCTGTTTGCTCATATGCCAGTGTCGAGAGAGAGAGAAAACGATTATGAACCATACGGCCCATCGAAGTTAGGATATTGCGACGAGCCGGGGAAATTTCCGCGACGCGGATTTTTTTCTCGTCGAAACGGAGACACGCCGGCGATTTTTTTATCAAAAATCATCCCGCCTCATCGCCGGAAAAATCTTCAACGCGCCACCGTTGAAAAAGATCCGCCGCCGCTCGGAATTATTCAGAGCAATTCCTGTGGAAAGAGAATCGAATTGATATCCTTCAGATAGGATTCAATAAATGCGGTAAACAATGGGGCCATGCGATAATATTCATTGTCGTGGAGCCAGATCACCGGATATGTTCCATCCGATTCCGGGCGCAACGCAAACGCATAGAAATTGCGAGGAGATCAGATAATCCGCGAAGATAAAACAGGGCTTCATCTCCGGGCCATCCCCGGATGATTGCAAGCTCATCCATCTGGAATATTCCACGGCCACCGGAACGATCCTCTCCAGCGGCCAGAAACAGATCGTCTCCTCATCCAATCCATTATTCGGCATGCCGTTGATCAGGCGCAGATACTCCCGAATATCGGGCGGGAAGGTCACGCCATGAAATTCCTCGGCGGCGGCGATCTCCTCATCGGAAAAGCCGGATGTAAGCTTGTTGTTGGAGGCAAACCATCTGGCGCGAAGCTGGGCAATGAGTGATTCCATAACGCTCTCCCATGGCGGACTGTTGAACAACCTCATCCGTGGCATCGGGCCTGGTCGGCCGCGTGGGGCCATAATAGCAAACACCGTCATCCCCACAACTTCCGTTTCCCCTCACATCCGTACCTTTGTGTATTCGTTCACGAAACCCGGATTACGAAACGCATGAAGATTTTTTCCTCGCTACTCCTCACCCTGATTCTTGGAGCGGCCACTCTCTCCGCCCAACCGCTTCATCGCCAGCCGCTGGTTGGCGCCGTCACCGATAGCAAAGCGACAATCGCGGCATGGGGGACGATCGGCGGCGATCTAAAACTCCAGTATGGGACTGATGAGACGTTCAACAGCAACGTACAGACCATGACGCAGACGGCAACCCAGCAGAACGATCTGGTGGCGAAATTTTTTCTGGCGAACCTGTCCCCCGACACCCGCTACTACTACCGGGTGATGAGCACAACGGACCAGGTTCTCTCCAAACCCGCATCGTTCAAGACCTTTCCGGCCGAGGGGAAGGATGCACCGCTGACGGTATTCTTCGGCTCCTGCCAGCAGGGGACAACCGGCGATATCGGCAAGACGTTCAAGCAGGCAGCACAGATGGGGGGCGATCTATTCATTCAGCTTGGCGACTGGGGATATCCCGACGCGCTGATCCCCGGATATCCGGGAACGCCGGGAACAATCCGTCAGTCGTACGAACTGCGGCTGGATACCACCTATCCGTTTGCCCGCGATATCCTCTCGCAGATGCCGCTGGCCTACGTCTGGGACGATCACGATTTCGGCGGCAACAACAGCAGCGGCGCGCTTCCTGAAACGCTGCGCAAGGAGCTGATCCTCAATTACGATCAGCATATCCCACACTACGATCTTCCGAGCAGCGAGGGACTCTGGCATTCCTTCACGATGGGAAATGTGGAATTTTTTATGATCGATGATCGCTCGCAGCGCAACCCGGTGGATTCAGCGTTTCCCGGCGGAAAGTTCAAGCCGCCGGTGGGACACTCGATGCTTGCCGGCTATCCGGTTTCGGGAGTTGACCAGCGGACGTGGCTGCTGAACGCGATTCGTACATCAACCGCGCGCTGGAAAGTTCTCGTCAGCCAGGTCTTCTTCAACCCGGCAACAAGCGTCGGCATCACGCTGGCGCTGATCGGCGGGCGCACCGATGTGGCGAAGGAATTTGCCGATAAATGGGTCGGCTACCCGGCCGACGTGGATTCGATGAAGGCGCTCTTCCAGTCCGGCTACAAAAAGAATTTCCTGATTATCTCGGGAGACGCGCACACCAACCTGTACGACAACGGCGATCACTCGATCGTCCCGGAATTTATGGCGGGAGCGCTCGACAAGCAGAACTCCAACCTGAACGATGTGCTGAAAAGCTACGGCCTGAACATCTGGACGGCGAGCCAGACAGGGTCATCATCGGCGGTGGGGCGCATCAGGGTGGAGACCACGCCGCGCCACAAGATGATCATCGAATCGTTCGATACGAACGGCGTGAAGCTGCTGGGTTATGAGATGGTCGATGCGTCATCCTCCGCGCCGGCAACGGCGGAAGGAGCGTGGCGGATTGTGGGGACCGGAAGCACGGAGCGGGGTCTCCGTCTGGATATGATCAACGCGCCGGAGGGGGAAGGAACGATAGCGGTGTTCGATATTCTCGGCCGGAAAATAATCGGCGCGCCCATCACGCTGAACCGTCAGTCGCGGATGACGGTGACGCTTCCACCCACGCTGGCGAACGGCGCATATATCGCGCAGATTACCGCTGCCGGAACAACGGCAACAATCAGATTTGATCTGGCGCGCTGATTTTTTTCGTCAACATGACGGCAATTGAATATGATCGGGACGGGGGTTTTCTCCGTCCCGATTGTTTCCGGCACCATCCGGCCGATGCGTCACACATGCCACAACCGCCGGAACTTTTTGGTTATTCATCCGTTCCTCTCCGCTGTAGCCGATAACCTCCCACAAACCGCGAACGGCGACGGGAAATAATTCTCCCGATAATCGCGTCGGCGCGGTTCGCAATTATCTCGAACATCATGAATATTCGTCAACCACGTGCATTTTCACCGCTGTTTGCGCTGCTGGCGCTTGCGGCAGTCACATCGCTTACGGCACAGGAAAGGCGCCCCGATTATATCACACGTCAGCTTCCCCGCATTCCCGCGCCGTTCGCGCGGACGGAAATCGTCGATGATCCCTCCTTCTCTCCCAGCAGCATCGTCGCGGCCGATCCAACGCTCCCCGCGCGACTCCAGCAGGCGCTGGAAAAAGCGCTTGCGGGGGTCGATGTTCGCGCGCGTCATGGAGTGCTGGCAAGCGTGATAGCGCCGGGGCTGGGGCAATGGAACAGTGCGGCGGGATATTCCGACAGCGTCGGCCCGGCAATGGCTGATATGCGATTTCAGATCGGCAGCATCTCCAAGACATTTATCGCGGCCACGATGTTTCAGCTTGTGGAGGAGGGGAAATTATCCCTCTCCGATTCTCTTCACGCATGGCTCCCCAGTTATGCTAATATCGACAGCACGATCACCATCCGCCAGCTTCTTGGGCACACCAGCGGCGTCTTCGATTTTCTGAACGATGACCGGACGGGGGATCTTATTTCCGATGCCTATCTTTTTCATCCCGATAAATTCTGGACACCGGAGGAGATACTTTCCAAACATATCGGCACGCCGAATTTCAAACCGGGAAAAGGGACGCAATATTCAAATACGGGATATACCCTGCTTGGCTCGATCATCGAACATGTGACTGGGCATCCGGTCGGTCAGGAAATACGGAACAGATTTCTGACGCCGTTGAACCTGAGCGGAACATATCCGGGATGGGAATCCGACCAAGCCACGGGAAAACTTGTCGATGGATGGAGCACCGGATTTAACGCGGACACCATGAAGCAGGCCAATGTATCGTCGATTCCAACCACCGCCGCCCTCAGCATGGCGTGGACGGCGGGGGGAATGGTATCGACGGCCGGGGATATCGCCCGCTGGGCGGATGCCCTCTACCGGAACGGCGGCGTGCTGAAGGATAGCTCGCTGAAGGCGATGCTGACGTTCAGAAGCACATCGGACGGTGATATGGGCCTTGGCGCGTTCCGCTACCATTATTATTCAAAAATCGCATACGGCCACACCGGCGGCATTCTGGGATATTCCTCGTGGGTCCTCTCGATTCCAAAGGACAGCGTCACCGTGTCGGTCCTTGTCAACTCCTTCCATCCGTACATCGACGATGGCGCGCAGGCGTTTATGACGGCGCTCCTCGCGGAGGTCTACAAACCCGTGAGCGGCACCGATGCGGGAACCGCGCGCGCGGCAACGATGGAACTGCATAACACCCCCAACCCCTTCCGGGGCGGAACGGCGATCTCATTTTCGATTCCGGCGCGCGAGCATGTGACGCTGGAAATCTTCAACGCGCTCGGCCGGAACGTGGCGATGCCGGTAAACGACGATCTTGAAGCGGGCGCGCACAGCGTAACGGCGGACCTGAACGGGCTTCCGGCGGGCACATATTTCTCCGTGCTCCGCGCCGGAGGAAAACGCGAAGTGCGGGCGATGCAGTTGGAACGGTAGAATCCGTTGTACATTCCGGTGATAATCGCGTGGATGCGGGAAACCGCCTCCGCGCGATCGTATAACGCAGGAATCATCATTCAGGAACGCCATGCTTCAGAAACCGATTGGATACTGGGTAAAACTTACTGACAACGCGCTGACGCTGCGGATGAACGAGATGTTCGGCGCCCACGGCATCACCCGGATCGACTGGCAGATATTGAACATCATCGGCGGAGAATCGATCGCATCGGAATCCTATCTGCTCGGCACGATGCGTATGCACACCGATGATGAAACGCTGCGGGACGCAATTGAAAAGCTGATAGCACTGGAATGGGTAAACCGCGCCGGCAATGGATATTCGCTGACCGAAGAGGGGCGGAAGCAGTTCGACACGATCGGCTCGGCAAATAAAAAATTCAGGGAGATGACGGCGGAGGGAATCAGCCCGGATGATTATCAGACGACGATTGCGGTGCTTCAGAGGATTATCGCGAACCTGGAAGCGGCGGGATAAGGCGGGCGACCGGCAATACGGCATTATTCCGCGCCGCGTTATGGCTGAATGCGCGAGGGGATTGTCATAACGACAACGCGAAATCGTTCGTTTCCCTTACGATGAAAAGTCAGGGAATGACAGGCCGGGAAAAATATTCTCGCAAAAAAATGGCAATCATATACTTGAGGCCCACGTTGCCAAACAAAACCGATTGTCATCCTGAATGAAATGAAGGATCTCGCAGATTCAGCCATGAGTGCGTCTGCGGATCAGCAACAGCGGAGATTCTTGCGAGATCCTTCACTGGCGTTCAGGATGACAATCTGGTTCGATCTATTCAAATGTGTCTCAAGTATATTCTCGCAAAAAAAATGGCGGAGGAGAACTCCGCCATTTCCGGCATCAGGAAAAATATTCGAAATAAACTCCGAATTGATATCCGGTTATTCCACCATCTCAAATTCCCGTTCATCAAACACCAGCTTCCGGGCAAGCTCGGCCCCGGTTTCATCCAGCCGGTAGAGCGGAAGGATTTTCGATGCGTGGACGATCGCCATATCCAACCCCGCTGCCACGGCGTTGTGGAGATAGACGGAGTTCACCACCTGACGCGTAACCGGCGAGAGGCCGAACGAACAGTTGCTGAGGCCGAGAATCGTTTTCACGCCAGGCATCAGTCGCTTGATCTCGCGGATGGCGCCCAGCGTATTGATGCCGCCATCGCGGAGATCCTCGCTTCCAGCACCAAGCGGGAATGTGAGCGGATCGAAGATCAGATCCTCCTCGCGCAGCCCATGAACATCCACGGCATAATCCCGAATCCGTTTCGCGATCGAGACTTTTTTCTCCAGCGAATACGCCTGCCCATCCTCATCGATCGAAAGCGCTATCACCGCCGCCCCGAACCGTCGCGCAAGGCGGAGAATCTGATCGGCCTTATCGGTGCCGTCCTCGAAGTTGATGGAGTTGATGATGGCGCGTCCGGCGCAGAGTTTCAGCGCCGCCTCCAGCACCGGAACTTCCGTTGAATCGATCACCAGCGGAAGCGTGACGCCGGTGTTGAAACGGCGGATCACCTCGATCATATCACGCTTCTCATCGCGACCGACATAAGCAACGCAGACATCGAGGATGTGTGCCCCCTCCTTGATCTGCTCCTTCGCCATCGCGACCATCGCGTCGTAGTTCTCGATCGCCAGCAGATCCCTGAATTTCCTGGAGCCGTTGGCGTTGCAGCGCTCCCCCACCATCAGTGGCGCGGGTTCCAGTCGCATCGGGACCATGCTGTAGATGGAGCTGACCGACGGGATAAACTCCGGGTTCCGCTCGCCGCGCTCGATCGAATCAATCAGCGTTCTGAGCGCGGCGATATGCGCCGGCGTGGTGCCGCAGCAGCCACCCACCACCGACACGCCAAGCTCGCCAATAAACTTCCGCATCCACTCCACCATTTCATCCGGGGTGAGGTGGTAGTGCGCGTGCCCGCCGATATTTTCCGGGATGCCGGCGTTCGGCATCACAAAGACCGATTTCGGGGAGGTTGAACAGATATAGCGGAGGTTTTCCTCCATCTCCTTCGGGCCGGTGGCGCAGTTCATGCCGATCACCGTCACCACATCGTACGGCTCCAGCGTTGTCACCGCCGCGGCGATCTCCGTTCCCATCAGCATCGTGCCGGTCATCTCAATCGTCAC
>JBDSJW010000049.1:0-4699 GCA_039917235.1 Kapaibacterium sp. (SeqCode)
TTATTGGAAGGGGATATCGCTGTCCCTCATTCCAGTAACTCATTCTCAATGTTTCTCATTGCCATGGATCATGCTCTGGATGCGCAGTTCGATCCTGGCAAGTATTGCAAGCATGTCGACTTTGAGCATTCGTACGTACGAATGCCGCTGATGCGGGCAAAGCTGGGAGGCGGGGTTCGTGTCAAGCGATTGCTGACGGTCGATCCTGGCGCTGAACGGGATACAACGCTTCTTGGATCGGAATATATCTATCAGACGTTCGACCGCGAGCGGGGCGAAGACGTCAGCAGTGGCGTTGCCGTCAATGAGCCCTCAATCGGATCGGAGGAGAATGCACTCTTTAATGTGCCGCACATCAATGCGCGACCGTATCTGGATAGCACGATCATAGCCGGTGTAGACTTGGAGGAGTTCGAGACTCCCATCGGAAAATCTCTCCTCCCTGGCGCATCGGTGGGATATTCCCGGGTTGTGACGAAGAGCATCTATAATGGGCGCACGCAACCCGGATTCTCCGTACAGGAGTTTTATACCGCCAAAGATTATCCGATTGACAGACGGTTCGATACAGTCAGCAAATCAATCGATTACACTGATATCGTCTCAAAGATTGTTGAGCCGGGTTCTCTTCTTCCATTCGCTAATGCAGCTGCTGGGGCCGGGCTTTCTGCCTTTGAAGCCCCGGTTGAATTCGGGATACACAGGGATGAACGACATCAGCTCTCGATGCAGGGATATCGATTTATCCTGAATGCCATGCATGGTCAGCCCAGACGGTCATCGTCGTATGGTGGATTCTATGAGAGGAAGAATACCTGGGCGTTGAGTGGGCTTCAGGAGTATCAGTATTTCCAACCGGGAGAGAAAATACCTCTCATTGGGAAGATCACTGATTCGGTGAGGTATGGCAATGTCGGCAGGACGATGGAGGTGGTATCGGAATCGAAGAATGCTCTCGATTCCGTAAACGATTTCTCCATCCAGGTTGATGTGACCGCACCTTGGGCGATACCAATTGTACCATCCTTCACTGGGGCATTACGAGCGAATACGACCGATCATTCTCTGTCGACCCACGTCATCAGCAAGATCATCCAATATCCGGCCATTGTGAAGAGCGTGCTGACCTATGGGGATGGCATGTATCACCTTGCCGAAAATGTCGCGTTCAGCAACGCGACTGGACAGCCGCTGATTACGCATTCCTCTGATGGATACGACAAGCTCATTCTCCAGAAATCGCCCAGCGGCCACAAGGGGGGATATTTCTCCTATTCCATCCCCGCTACGGAATATTATCCACAGCTCGCGCCAAAAACTCTCAACCAGCGGGCGAAAATCTTCACCGGCAGCGGACTTACCATGACCAAGGATACGGCCGGAAGTAATGCCAAACTCATTCTGGCGTATACCGATGCCAGTCGTCTCTTTGACGTGCTCCGTCAATTTGTTCCCGGTAGCCTCCTCTATCTACGAAAAACCGGCACTGACACAAGCTTGGGGCTTTATCATGTCGGTGCGGTTCATGATACCACCGTGGATCTTCTGGCGGTATCGCCGACGACATTTGATACGCTAAATCTACGACGAGGGATGGTCGATGTCGAAGTGCTGGAGAGTGGATATGCGAATATGCCAGGGGCATCAGTTGGTGGGTTTACAACATATGGGGAGTCGAAATCGGATGTCGTCGCCGGATCGACGATCAGCGTTGCGGGAACGACGGGATTCAGCACTCTGGAGGGACTTGCCAATCGGATGAATGCGATTGTCACTGGCGGCGGGGGCTATCTCGATACGTCGGATATGGCGGGTGTTTCCTTTCTCATTGGCGGCTCGTGTCACGCCATGACCGATAGCATATGGTTGCTCAAGGGGAGTAATTTTCTTCACCTTCAGCGCTTTAAGCGTGGGACGGATACGCTTATTTGCCAGAGTAGGTTCCCGTATTTGAGTGGCCATTCGCGCTTCGTTGTCGATGATGATGGTGCTCTTGGCTATGAGGGGGATACAGGGGTTCGGTTTCCTCTTGGATCGTGCTTTGCCTTCTGCCTGAACCCGTCGGTTCATCGCGTCAGAACGATCTCCAACGTGATCGCCGCAGGCGCACAGACATTGGGAGATACAATTCCCTATACCCGTGCTGATTATCCTACGCTGGTATCGTCCGATGGAAACAAGTTCGAGCTGGGAATGAGCAATCGCTGGACGTCGCGGATGGGATATGGTTACCGTACCTCAATTATTCGTGGGAGCCAGCATGGTTCCAATGAGCGGAATTATGCCAACGCCGGGGTCTTCGATGACTTCACCCTGTTCGACTGGAACAATCCCTCAACCAACGACACAACGAAGTGGCTGAAGGGGGACTCTATTACGCTCTACTCCCCGCACGGTGATGTCCTCGAAACGAAAACTCCGCTGGGGATTTATTCCACCACGCGATTGGGCTACGGCAATACTCTTCCGATCCTCATCGCCGGGAATGCAACGTATAACTCCGTTGCGTTCGAGAGCTTCGAGTCGGGATTTGCCTTTCCATCGAAGCTCAGGGATACTGCCGCGCATTCCGGGAAATACTGTCTGTATGCTCCACCAAGCATGAATGTCGATTCCGTCATGCATGTTCGGATGACGAGCCAGATCGCCTCGAAGGGGCTAGAGATCAGGTTCTGGATGCGCGCCACGGATAACTTCCATATCGACTCCGCCGATGCCAACATCAAGATCAAGCTGCTGTCGCCCGGCCCCACGCTCCCGATCCCGATGACACAGTGGCAGAAGATCACCCGCACCGGCAGCTGGACACTCTATGAGATCGCGGTACATAATCTTGCGTTCCGCGTGGATACCGATGATATCCGCCTGATGATCAGTCGCGCCGATACCGCGCATCCGATCTGGTTCGATGATATCAGGATGGGACCGTACGATGCCGCCATGCAGTGCTTTGTCTTTGATGCGAAGACCTATCGCCCGCTCACGGTCTTCGATGATGATCATTTCGGAATGTACAGTCAGTACAACGCTCTCGGGGTTCCGGTGCGTACGATCGTTGAAACGGCCGAGGGGATCAGGACCGTTGCGGAGTCTCACGGGCATGTGCCGCTCGTAGATCGATCGACATCCTACGACATGGCGGCATGGCGAGGTGGAGGGGGAGATGGTGGGGCCGCCTACGCTATTGGCCATCACTCGCTTCCATATCAGGATGACGATGATGATGCGGAGCCGGGCACAGTCGGAACGAAGGTAGAACTGCTTAACGTGGACATCAACGCGACGCGACAGCGCGCGACGGTGCTGGGAGGAAAGACCCCCGATCTGCCATCGGTTGATAGCCTGAAGATGCCCTCACTCCGCTCCCCGGAGCTTGAGCGGCTGGAAGCATTGGGACGATTGAAGTCGCTTTGGTCACGAAGTGCCGAGCTGGAAAAGCAGGCACAGGGTGATCTCTCCGATGAGGCCAGAAAGGATCTCGATATGGAAGCGCAGGGAGTGCGCGATGAGAAAGCGAAACTCATTACCCGGCTTGGAATCCCCGAAGAGGAGCTTCAGCGGCTCTATAATGAATGGGCATCGCAGAAGGAGGATCGTCCCGATGGCAAATAACATTATCCCGTGCGTCATGCAGTATCAGATGCGCCAGTTCATACGCGTTGCGGTTCTCTTCTGCGCGATCATCGTTGCGGCAATCGTCCAATCGTCGGCTCAGGAAGCACGGCGAATCGATACTCCTCCGAAGGGGGGAGAACGGGATTCTCTGCTCTCGGCAAAACCGTTCGAATATATCGAACAGAAGGCCGACACGATGATCAATTTCGGGAGGTTGAATGGGACCCCAAAGCCTCCGCACGATACACTCTTTCGTATCAGCAATACACCGCCGGTGTATTGCGCCGCTCGTATCCTTCATGGAGCCACAATCAAGGTCAAGCTTGAGCGCGGCGATGATTATCTCTTCGGCGCGCAGACCTTTAGTGCTGATGTGATTTTCAAACTCGAAGAGAAGAATAGCAGCAACATCAACGTGTTTCGGTATGATTCAGTCAGGCTGCATATCGATCAGGATAATCCTGAACAGCTCTTTCAGATCGATTATAAGGGAACAGATCTCAGCAATTACAAGAATGTCAAATATTTCCAGACGAGGATTTATAGCTTCCCGCACAGTGGGTCGGTGACGGGCGATGTCCGACTTCGTATTTCCTACAAGGATGAATACGCAATGTCGGCAGTCGATAGTACCAACCCAGCCACGAAGCTGGTTGCGGTTGATTCCCTTGCCGCTTCACCAGGGCCGATCGTCGGTAACCCGGTCAATCTGCGCTGGCACATTAAGACCGGATGCTCGGATACCTTTCCGAATTATCAGGTTCAGCTGCTTCGCCTCTACAATATCGATACCAGCTACAACGAGGACAGCAAGGTCCGTGCGGTGGTCGACTGGAATCAGGCCTTGTCGGTTGAGACTGGCAATGGTTCCCGCAAGCTCCCGTTGACGATTGCGGAGGGGACGGGGTATTATGTCTGGCGCGTGAGGCCGATCGGGAATGTTTATGACGGCGGTATCGCGGATGACCGAAACTGGGGAGCCTGGAGCACCGCCCCTCCGAATGACAGTATTGTCAATTTCACCGATCCGAACACGACCCTGCCGAAATACCTCTTCTACTACCGGCAGTTCAATGACAGTATG
>JBDSJW010000050.1:0-5730 GCA_039917235.1 Kapaibacterium sp. (SeqCode)
CGTCACCCAGAGTGAGTCGCGCGGGTTGAGCGTTACCGGCAGCAGCGGGTTGGTGCCGATCACCGTATAGCCGGGGGGGACCGAGGTGCTGATCACCTTGATCGGCACGGCGCTCTGGTTCTCCACCAGGATACTGTCCCGCTTCTTCCATCCCGATTCCACCGTCCCGAATGTGCTCAGCGGCGTCACATAGAGTTTCGGCGCCACGCTGTTGGCGCGGAGGAGCACCTGATAGATCTGGCCGTCCGAGAGCTTGACATCGATATAGGCCTGATCGGCGCGATCATCCGCCACGTCGGCCGGGCAGTACTGCACGGAGAACTCGGTCTGCTGGCCGGGGCTGAGCGTGGTGGTCGGGATCGGCTGCGTCACCGTGAACTTGCCGCTGGCGTCGTTCTTGGTCCAGGAGAAGCTCACCGGCGCCAAGGTGTTGTTCTTCACCTTGATCGTCCCGGTGCGGCACTGGCAGCCGATCACATTATCCAGCTTCAAATACGCCGGATCGAACGAGAGGGCATCGAAGACGCCGGTGCCGCTGATCGGGATGCAGATGGTCTGGAAACACTGGTTGTCGAACACGCAGAGCGTGTCGTAATAGGTGATCGGCTCGCGCGGGCGGAACTGAAGGAGGATGCCCGATGATTTCCCCGGATCGACCGTGAAGCTCCCCCCGGCAACGATCGTAAAGACATCCCCCACCTTCAGATAGGCCGACATCGTCCGCCGGTCGGTGCCGTGGTTGGTCACCGTCACCGTCTGCTGCGATGTCTTGCCGACGGTCACATTGCCGAAGCCGAAGAGCGGCACATCGAACGAGACATCGACCGAAATCCCGCGACCGGTGAGATAGATGGTCTTGACGATCGTGCAGCCGCGGAAGCTGGTATGGAACTGCATCGTGCCGGTAAACGGGCCGGGACGGTCGGGACGGAAGCGGACAAAGGTTGCGAGATATGCCGTCTTTGGCGCAAGGATGACCGGGTAGGAATTCCGCCGCCCGAAGAAGCCGGGGGAGACGGCGATCGTATCGATCGGCAGCGGTTCCAGCACAAGGCTGCGATACTGATAGAGCTGCACATTGCTGATCTGGCCGGGGCAGACATCCTCGAACTTCATCGAGTCCACCCGCGTCACGCCGTCGGGCGCCAGGATCACCAGCACCTCCTGCCAGTTGCCGACAATCGGGATGATGCCGCTTCCGGGGCATCGATCATCGCTGTAGACCTTGAGCGTATCGCGCAGCGTTTTTGTGGTATCCCCCATGTTCAGGCGGACGATGACCGGCCAGCATGCGCCGTTCGGGATGATATAGGGGAGCGGCTGCCCCGGATTTCCCGGTCGCCACTTAAAGGCGGTATCCCCCAGCCGCACGGAATCGATCTTCATCGGCCGGCCGGTGTTGTTGCAGATGCTGACCGTGTCCTCGCTCCAGGTCCGCTCCTGGCAGCCGACGTAGAGGGTATCGAGCTTCATCCTCCCCTTGGAATAATCAAGCTCCGTCCGCCGCGTATACTTCAGCGGAACCACCACCTGCGCCCCGCAGCGGTTGACGTTGTTCACCCCGATGCCAGCGTTGATGGCGCCGATCACCGTTGCGCGAAGCCGCACCGTAAAGGTCTGCGGCACATTCTGCACAAGGTTGAACGATGTCTTCGAAAGTGTGAAAAGCCCCCCGTCCGCCCCCCCCATGTAGACATTGACGGTGCTGCCGCAGAACGATGTATCGACGACCGAAAATGTGAGCGTGGTATCGGCGGTGCAGTACAGCCCGGCATCCACCGAGGCGGGAGTAACGATATAGGTCGGCTCGATCACGCGGTCGCTCTTCTCGCAGCGGGCGCCGCTCCGCATCCTGCCGAACTGGCTGTTGCCGGTGGCATCGCAGAGGGTCTGCGTGGAATTGGGCTCGTTGCAGCGAAAGTAGAGGATCAGCCCCGGCTCATTGCCATTCAGCGAAAGGAGTCGCTGGCAGCGGATCTCCTGCGCGGTAAGCGCACGGTTCCAGATGCGGACCTCGTCGATCTGCCCCTTCAGCGTCCGGTTGCGCGTTGTGTCGTCGTACAGCCCGTTGCAGCTTGCGATCTGCACCGGCAGCTTCTTGCTTTCGATCGGCTTCAGGCGGCTGAGCGGATATTGCGCGCTGGATGCCCGCGCCATCTCAAACCCATCCACGAAGATGCGGGCCTGCGTTGATGCCCCATCCCAGACAGCGGCGATATGAACCCATCCGCGCCCGTACAGCCCGGCGATGGTGGTTGATACCACGGTGTTATCCAGATCCCCCTTGAAGGAGTTATCGGGGCTGAGGGCAAACGTGAGCCTCTCATCCTCCAGATAGACCACCCACTGATCGTTGTTATCCTTGTTCGGCCCCCAGAGCCCGGCGATAAAGACCTTCCGTCCCGGCTGCTGCGTCGGCTTGATCCACGCCTCGAAGGTGATGGCCGCGTCGAGCGATCGCATCACGGCCGATGTATCAACATCGACATACTGCGCGGCCTTCCCGCTGGTGGCGTCGATCGTCAGCGCGTTTCCAACGCACGACTTATCGCCATCGCAGCCGGCGGGGAACTGCGCGTGCGCGTTCGGCGTGCAGAGGAAGAGCGAGAGAACAAGGAGCAGGAACGTAAACTGTCGCATAGGCATGCCGAGGGAGAGGAGCACTCTCCGACCCCAGGGGATCAGAATGGGAAGAACCGATATCGAGCGTGTGTGCTGACCGGCCGCGCCGGGGCGGCGGGTGGGACAAATCGCCGGTGGAAAACCAGCCGGCGATGAAACTGCTTCCGGGGATCAAACCGACTGGCCTTTCCTCCCGGAGCATGGGATACCATATGTACCGCAACGCGTTGCCGTCACCTGACGCATTGCATGATATGCGTGGCGCTCCGTCCCCCAGTCCGCATGGTGCAGATGTAGGTTCCGGTGGGAAGATCGGCGTTGATGGCGATGCGATGAACTCCCGCCTCCAGCCGTCTATCCAGCACCCGCATCACCCTCCGGCCGTTCACCGAGTTGATCTCCACCACCACGTCCAATGTTCTGTCAAGGCTCAGCTCAAGCGTGGTCGCCGTGGTAAAGGGGTTGGGATAGTTCCCCATGATGGCAACGCCGGCGCGCGCCGTGGTCGCCGTATCGGCCCCGCTCACCTGCGATTTCAGGACGTTGAGCGGGTCAAGATCATCTTTCTGCAACACCTCCCGCGTCTCCTGCTGGGTCAGCCCGAACCAGTCGGTCAGGATCTCCGCGTAAACGGTGCGATAATCGATCTGATAGAAAAGATCGCCGTTCGAGTTAAGGTTCTTCAGATCGTACTCATTGCCGAAGACGCCGCTGTTGACCTGCGTTCCAAAGACAAACTGCACGGATGCGGCGCCGTGATCGGTGCCGAAGCTCCCGTTCTCATGCGGCCTCCGCCCGAACTCCGAGACGGTGATCCCCACCACGCGATCGGCAAGACCCAGACGGGTCATATCGTACATAAACTGCGAGACGCTATCCCCCAGCGCCGTCAGGAGCGCCGGATGGGCGCCGGTGTTGTCGTCGAACTGCTGCGTGACGTGGGTATCGAAGCCCCCCATCGAAAGGACATACACCTTGGTCTTCAGCCCTCCGGCAATCAGCGCGCCGACCGAGGCCATCTGCCCGGCGAATCCGCTCTGCTTGTAATCCCCCTTCAGCTTTGGAAGGCCGGCGGCGTAGGCATCCTTCACCGCCTGCGCGTATTTGTTGGAGCGGCTGGCGATATCGGCGATAAACGCGTACTCGGTCGCATACGCCGTGTTCGGGCTGTCCACATCAAGCGCGTCAACTTCCGACCCTACCCCTTTCTGTCCACTCGGATCGTTCACCTCGATCCCCATCCTCCCCTTGGAACTGAGAAGCGCCAGGGAGAATCCGCCGAGCTGAATGGCAAGCGGATGATCCGGCAGCGACGCGGGGAAATCGGGGTAGCGTTTTTCCAGGTAGCGCCCCACCCAGCCGGTTTCCAGCCGCACGTTCGGATCGGAGGAGTTGATGCCGCTCAGCCAGATATCGGTGGAGCGAAAGTGGGAGAGATTGGGGTTGTTGTAGCCGACTCCCTGAACGATGGAGAGCGTTCCCAGCTCCAGCATCTGCGCCATTCCCCCGCGCGAGCCCTTGCCGAGCGCGGGGTGGAGATAGGTGTTTCCCAGCTTGTTGAGCGCATCCTTCTTCTGAACCGCGATCTTCGGCCGGAGCTTGTAGTACGCGTCATCCTCCGCCGGGATCACCGTGTTCAGCCCATCATTGCCGCCGAAGAGCTGGATGATGAGGAGGATCTTGTCGTTATCCTGCGGCAACTGCGCCAGCACCGGAAGCGGGGTTCCCGCCTGCAACGGAATCCCCTTCAGCACAAGCGGAGAGGCGGCTGCGGCCACGGCTGCGGACTTTATGAATGTGCGTCGTTTCATGATATTCTGGCTCCACGCGGGGCAGGGGAGGGAAGAATTCCCCAGGCTGCCGCGCCGGGAATGGAAAGTGTAAGAACGGATATCGGAACGCCTGCCAGCTCCGCCCACGGGCGGCCGGCGACGTGGCTCAGCACAACTGGAAGTCCGGAAGCTGGACGATCGTCGTGATCACATCCCGAAGGTTGCGGACGGCGGTGGAAGGGCTTCCATCCACGATCTGCCCCCACTCATAATCGGGTGCCCCCGCCAGCAGCTTGGTCATCAGCGATGCCTTCCGCCCGGCCGAAAGAGGACGCGGCAGCAGGATGGCGCAGAGATTATCGATCAGCGATCCGGCGGTCTGGTAATCCGGGAAGCTCTTGATAAGCGATAGAAGCCCATCCTGCGACGCGGCGGTAAGGCCATTAAGCGCCACATCGGCACGAACCGGATAGGTCGTGGTCGTGATCCAGTCGCGATAGCCCGGCCACCCGCTCACGTTCGGCGGATCAAAGAGCGTCTGCCCCATCCTGGTCATATCGGACGATGGATCGGAACTCAGCCCGATCTGCCTGGCAAACCCTATCTCGAACTCCGCCGGCGTCTTGATCTGCGCGCCGATATTGGTGTTGTCGTAGAAATGAGCGCTCTTCAGCAGCGCGGCCATCAGCGGCCTGATCTCGAAGTTGCCCTGCATAAAGACATCGGCCATCGATGAGATCATGGCGTTATCGGAGATGGCGGGGTTGCTGTAGACAAAGAACCGGTAGATTTTCCGGCTGATAAACTCGGCAACCGCGCGACCGCGCTTCTCGAAGATCGTATCGACCAGCTTCCGCACTTCATCGCGCTGCACCAGGAATTCCGTGTTGGTGGAGGCGTCGCGGGCGGGAAAGGCGACCCCGAGAAACTCCTTGCCGTTGATGTCATGCTCGGCGGGAGTGAAATAGGTGTTGAAGATGCCGTTCGGGGTGGGGAGGTCGCTGAAGCGGGCGGAGTGCCATCCGGTAAGGATGCGCGCGGCGTTCTGCACATCCCCCTCGGTGTACTGCCCAAGGCCGCAGGTAAAGAGTTCCATCATCTCGCGACCGTAGTTCTCGTTCGGCGCGCCGGCGTTGTTCAGATCGCCCCCCAGATAGACGAGCATCGCGCCATCCAGGGTAACGCTCATCACCAGGTCCTTGAAGTTCCCCAACCCATGCTCGCGGAAGAGCTTGTTCTGACGGTAGAGGAGGGGAGCCTGCACATAGTCATCGCTTCCGGCCACGAACTCCGTGGCGAAGTGCCCGCTCCAGAACGCGGTCATCTTCTCGGCGAT
>JBDSJW010000051.1:0-5459 GCA_039917235.1 Kapaibacterium sp. (SeqCode)
CCGCCGATGGGATGATTGTGCGGAAGATCGTGGTGGAGCGATAGCAGACTGTTGAAGGATGTCATCCGCGGCGTTGGCCTTCATCATTCGCTCACTGCGGCGTCCGGGAGGACGCCTCATTCGTTCAGATTCGGCCGCCTTGCGGCTGATCGTCCTTGAACAGTCTGATAGGTCACCCGAGTCTGAACGAAGCGTCAGTTGATGGATGATGATCTTTTGCGAGGCCGCCGGCGATCCCCCGAGGGAATGCCAGCGGCCTTGCCGGTGTAACGTCAGATCGGTTTCAGCGTGCCGAGCAGCCCATGCTCCTCATCGCCGGGGCCGGCGGTGAAGTAGAGCGTGGTCGATGTCGCGGTCGGCCCGAACGTCAGCCCCCAGAGCCCTTCGATCGTAATCGATGCGTTGGCGGAATTATGAAGGAATCCGATAAAGCTCCCGTCGGTCGGATTATACGCGCCGATCATCCCATCGCCGAAATTGCCGATCAGGATATCCCCCGCCAGGCTTCCGAACCCGGTCGGGGCCTTGACCACGGCCCACGGGGAGTTGAGCTTGCCGTTGGAGGCAAATCGTTTGGAGAGCGTGCCATCGGGGTTGAAGATGTCCACATAGCCGTTGCCGACCCCTTTGTCATCATCCTGGTTGTCAGGTGCCTTCTGCTTGGCGAACGTCACATAGAGCTTGCCGTCGATTGTCTGGATGCCGAACGGAGCATAGCCGGCCGGAACGCCGGGATCGGTGAACGACTTCACGTACTGGTAGTTCTTATCGAAGACATCCACCGAATTCTTCTTGAAATTGGTCGTGTAGAGGAAGTTCGCGCCGTTATTCGCGGCCATCGCAATTCCCTTGTAGACGGCATCGCTGCTGGATCTGTTCGCCACGATCCTTGCATCGCCGGTCACGGTGGTCCATGCGGAGATTGTGCCATCCTCACCGGCGTAGATAAAGAGGCCGGCGCCCGCGCCCGGGATCACGAAATCGCCCGTCGGGTTGTAGATCATTCCGGTTGGCGCGCCTCCTGCGGCGCTATCCTTGCTGGGGACCTTCACCACGAGCGTAAGCCGGGAGCCATCGGCATTGTAGAGCGTCGATGTGCCGGAATGGTTGTTTGCCACCCAGAGAATGCCGGTGGGGCCGAACGCGATTCCCCAGGGGTTTACCAGCGCGGCATCGATGGTTGCCCCCCCCATTCCCGCGGAATCGGCGATTAACTTGGTTTCGGCGTACGATGATGTTGTGATAGGGGTGGGATTGGTGGTCGTATCGGAGCAGGCCGCAAGCAGAAGCGGGAGGGCTGCCGCGATAGAAAATAGCCCATACCGCCGTGTGGAAAATCGATTCATAACGCCTCCTTATTGCTCTCCGCTCCCGCCCGGCGTTCGCCGGAAGAGGAGGGAGAAGAAGCGTGTCATAACTGCAAACTCCGCGCCATTCGATCTCATCGTTCCTGCTTCATTCGGGCTCGGTCAGAGGCTTTTGAAGAGCGCGGTGACAAGCCCGGAGGTGCTCTGGGTCATCGGCCAGAGGAGGTCCATCTGCTCGCGGCTCAGCAGATCCAGCCGGTGGGCCAGCATCAGATGGGTTTCCAGCCGGAGCATTGCGCTTCGGGCGTTGGTGAGGTGCACGCGGATCTCCTTGGTGCTGTAGCGGACCACCCATCCCTCGGCGATGCTCGCGGGGATGGAAATCACATCGTTCTCGATCGCCCTGAAGAGCATTTCGGCCTCTTGCGGTCGCTCCTTTGTCTGCCGCAGCACGGTCTCCGCCAGGGACATCCCCTCCTGCCATGCCTTTACCTCGTCGTACGATGCGGTCTGCTCCATCATATCGGGAATAAAATATTGATCGGCTGTTCCTCAGCGGGTCAATCTAGGGAAAACATCATGATCATCCGGCGGCGGGGCGTCCGGTCCGGCAGAGCCGAGCGGGGGGATACGAATGTGGCATTTGGTACTGACAACCGGTTACGGACAACCAATTGCGTACTTTGTGTTTCTCACGTAGGTTTGCGCCTCGTTTGCGGGGGATGGGCTCCGCTTGCGATCTCTCTCCCGGCCGAACCGGAATGCGGGGTTCTCCCGCGTGACTCAACACAGTTTTTCGTTCGATTACGACGTATCGACCAATGGATCACCCGCGAGTACGGATCGTTCTCGACGCTATGGGGACCGACAACGCGCCGGCAGAGGATGTGCGGGGGGCGGTTGAGGCCCTGAGCGATGGTCGGCGCGGCGCCGGGGAGTTCGAGCTGATCCTGATCGGCGATCAGGCCGCGATCGAGCGGGAGCTGGCGAAACATCCGGGGGCGGACCGCTCCAGGATCTCCGTGGTGCATGCCTCCGATGTTATCGCGATGGATGATGAGCCGGCGCAGGCCGTCCGCTCAAAGCGCGAAAGCTCCCTTGTTCGAGGGGTGATGCTCCAGAAGGATGGCGCCGCCGATGCGTTTGTCTCGGCGGGAAACACGGGGGCGGTGATGGCCGCATCCACCTTTATCCTCGGCCGCCTGCCGGGCATCTCCCGTCCCACGATCGCCTCGCAGTTCCCCGCCGCCAATGGCTTCACCATCGTCGCCGACGTGGGGGCGAACGTTGATACGAAGCCGAAAAATCTTTACGAGTTCGCCGTGATGACGAGCGTGTATGCCGAGGAGATCTTCGGCTACCGCAACCCGACGGTCGGCCTGCTGAACGTTGGCGAGGAGGAGGGGAAAGGGGAGGAACGTGTCGTGCAGGCCTACGAGCTGCTAAAGGCGAGCCGTCTCAACTTCGTGGGGAATGTGGAGGGTCGCGACATCCTGAAGGGGACGGCGCGCGTGGTGATCTGCGACGGGTTTACCGGGAACATCCTCCTCAAATTTGCCGAGAGCGTGCCGGGGCTGCTCCGGAGCAAGCTGGGGGGGTACGCGGAGACGGGGCTGCTGGCAAAACTCCGGCTGGGGCTGGCGAAAGGGGCGCTGAAAAGCGTCTTCCGGGAGATGGATTATCAGGAATATGGGGGCGTTCCGCTCCTTGGCGTCAACGGTGTCTCGATTATCGGTCATGGCGGCTCCAGCGCGAAAGCGGTGAAGAACATGATCTTCAAGGCCGAGGAGATGGTGCGGAAAGAGGTGAACAGCCGTATCGGCGAGGCTCTCTCCGGCGCGTAACAAGCGCCGGCGCGACCCGCGCGAGATGGAAGGGAATGCGATCGTACGCGGCGATCGACGTTGCTACGAACCTTGGATTACTTCGGACAGGCATTATGATGAAATCGCTTAAGCGAGCGGCGATCACATCGGTCGGGCATTACCTCCCGCCGGATATCTACGACAACAAGTTTTTCGAGAGCTATCTCGATACCAGCGACCAGTGGATTCGCGAGCGGACCGGCATTCAGGAGCGTCGCGTGCTGAAGGAGGGGGGAACCAGCGATATGGCCGTTCCCGCCATCGAGATGTGCCTGAACCGGCGCGGGATCACCGCCGAGGAGATCGAGTGCATTGTTGTGGCGACCGTTACGCCGGACATGCTCTTCCCATCCACCGCCAGCCTGATTCAGGGGAAGATCGGTGCGAAGAAAGCGTGGGGATTTGATCTTGAGGCAGCCTGCTCCTCGTTCCTCTACGCGCTGAACGTGGCAACCCGGCTGATCGAAAGCGGCGCGCACACCAAGGTTCTGGTGGTCGGCGCGGACAAGATGACCGCGATCACCGATTATCAGGACAGGAACACCTGCGTCCTCTTCGGCGACGGCGCCGGCGCGGTGCTTCTTGAGCCTATCGAGGATGAATCGCTCGGGCTGATCGATTTCGATCTGAAGACCGACAGCACCTGCGGAAAATTTCTCTACATGCCGGCCGGCGGCAGCCTTCTTCCTCCCTCCATCGAAACGGTCACCAACCGCCAGCACTATGTGATCCAGGATGGCAAGACGGTGTTCAAAGCCGCCGTTCCCGGAATGGCGGACGCGGCCGAGAGCATGATGCGCCGGAACAATCTTACCCCTGACGACATCCGCTGGCTTGTGCCGCATCAGGCAAATCTCAGGATCATCTCCGCCACCGCCGAGCGGATGGGGCTTCCGATGGAGAAGGTGATGGTGAACATCCACAAGTATGGCAACACCACATCGGCAACCCTTCCCATCTGCCTGAGCGAGTGGTGGGAGCAGGGGCTGCTGGACAAGGGGGACAGCATCGTGCTGGTGACATTCGGCGCGGGCTATACCTACGGCGGCGGATATATCAAGTGGGCGTATTGATGTATTGATACGGCGTGCAACGGCGCCGGCCACGCAATTCCCGGCATTCCGCCGGGGGGCGTCCACTGCTGACAGCTATTGATTATGAGCCAACCCTCATGAGAGCATTTCTTTTTCCCGGACAGGGAGCGCAGTTCGCTGGGATGGGGCGCGATGCCTTCACCACGAGCGGGATCATCCGCGATATCTTCAACCGCGCCAACGACGTGCTGGAGCGTGATCTTACCGGCGTGATGTTCGAGGGGCCGGAGGAGGAGCTTCGGCAGACCCGGAACGCGCAGCCGGCGATCTTCCTTCACAGCTACGCGCTCTATCAGCTTCTGCGGAACCCGCATCCCGCCATGGCGGCCGGGCATTCCCTGGGGGAGTATACCGCGCTGACCGTTGCCAACGCCCTGACGTTCGATGACGCGCTCCGCCTGGTGCAGCTCCGCGCCCACGCAATGCAGGATGCCGGCACAACCGCCGCGGGGACGATGGCCGCGATCATCGGCATGGAGGATGAGGCGATCGCCGCGATCTGCCGCGCGGTTGGCGAGGAGATCGGCGTGGTGCAGCCGGCCAACTTCAACTCCCCCGGTCAGGTGGTGGTGAGCGGAACGCCGGAGGCGGTAGCCGAGGTGATGACGCGCGCAAAGTCAGGCGGTGCCCGGATGGCGAAGCAGCTTAATGTTTCCGGCGCCTTTCACTCGCCGCTGATGGAGCCGGCCCGTGTAACGCTGGCGGAGGCGCTGGAGCGCGCGCCGATGCGGGACGCGGAGTTTCCGGTGTACGCCAACGTGACCGCCGCGCCGCTGACGCACGCGGAGGATATCCGCGCATCGCTCCTGCAACAGCTTACCGCGCCGGTGCTCTGGACCGGAACAATCCAGCGGATGGCCGCCGACGGCGCCACGGAGTTTATCGAGGTGGGGCCGGGGAACGTGCTTCAGGGGCTGGCGAAGCGGATTGCCGCGGAGACGGCGCAGTACGGCGTTGCCGAGATCGCGGGGGTGGAGGCGTTCAACGCCCGGTGACGGCCTGAGGTAATTCAACAGCCTGCTACGAATCAAAAGGGCAGAATCGATATGAGCGAAGTTTCAACAGAGTCCGCCGGTCAGCCGGCCCCCCAGGGAAGGCTTGCCGGCCGGGTGGCGATTGTCACGGGGGGAGCGCGGGGGATCGGGCGGGCCATCGTGGAGCGTCTGGTGGCCGATGGAGCGCTGGTGGCGTTT
>JBDSJW010000052.1:0-10349 GCA_039917235.1 Kapaibacterium sp. (SeqCode)
CGGCGTTGTGAATCGCGGCGTTGGTGGAGATTGCCTCGCCGCCGTGGATGGTCGGGGTTCCGTTCCAGTCGGTGAAATGTCCGCCGGCTTCCTCAAGAATCACCTTCAGCGGCGCGCAGTCCCAGACGCTCATCTTCGGATCGAGCATGATCTCCGCGCGGCCCGATGCCACAAGGATATGTCCGTAGCAATCCCCCCACGTTCTGTGGATGCCGGTCGCGGCCATCAGTCGCGCATGCGCCTCCGCTTTCGTCGTCTTGCGGGTGTAGCGTTTGGCGTCGGTGGTGAGGAGGGCGGCCTGGCTGATATCGCTCATGGTGGATACCCGGCAGCGGCGGCCGTTCCAGTACGTTCCGTATCCGCGCATCGCGTAGTAGATCTCCCCAAGCGCGGGAAAATTTACCACGCCGACTTCAACTTCGCCATCGATCTCCACGCCGATCATCACCCCGTAGAGCGGCACGCCGCGGATAAATGATTTGGTCCCATCGATCGGATCGATAATCCATGTCGCCACGCCGCTCCCCGCGCGCTCGCCATGTTCCTCACCAAGCACCCCGTGATCGGGAAACCGCGCGGCGATGATCTCCCTGATCCGTTGTTCCGTCAGCCTGTCGGCCACTGTCACCGGGGAGTTATCAGTTTTGGTCTCCACCTGGAACGATCCCGTCTGAAAATACTGAAGGGTGATTTTTCCCCCCTCGATCGCCGCCTCAATCGCGGTCTCCAGAATATCCTGATATGTACGCTGCATATGGTGTCGATTTTCGGTTGAGTGCCGCTCTTACGGTGTTATCATCAGCATGGTTGTTCTGTTCTCATGCCGGATGGCGTAGACTCCCGGCCGGAGGATACTGCCGGCGGCGGCATCGGGGAGCGCGGCGAAGCTACCGATCTTTTCGCCGGCCGAGGAGTAGATTTCAACAGGCCCGGCGTCCCGCAGCGACGGCGGAAACGGATCGGCGGAAGCCACGGCGATTCTCCCCGGAAGCACGGGCTGTTCGTGCATCGGAGGATTATTCTCCACGCCGGCCGCGTTGTTTATCGTGTGCATCAGATCATCAACCGCCAGCGTTCCGCTCCGCGCGCCGCCGCTGCTCTGCCGTAGCACAATCGAGTTAAATCGGTAGGGGGGATGGCCGCTCAGCAGCGCGAGCGGCATCGATATCGTCCGCCAGCCATTCCAGTTCACCGGCCCGTAGCGGAGAATCTGGTTGTTCTTCAGCGAATCGTAGAGCCAGATCTCAAGATCGTTGCGATTATTATCGCCACGCACCGAAAGCCCGATAAATCCGCCGGCCCCAAGGTTCAGAAGACCATCGCTTGTGTTGCCATGCCCGCTGCGGAAGACGCGGGCCACGCCGCCGCTCGCGCCGGTAAAAAGATATCGGAGCGCGCCGCCGTTTTTCCCCGAACGCGCCGCGTCCGGCGTTATCGAAAATGTTGTGGTGTTGGTATCCACGCCGGTGGTGGAGCCGCTCATCGATGGTTCCCACCAGCCGACGACGTTATCCTCGAACGGATCAATCACCACATTGCGGTTGGGATCATTGCTGATCAGCCGGTAGTAGAGCGGCCAGTTCCACCAGCCGCCCGGATCGGTATGGGTGTTGTCAGGAAAATCGAGATGCCCTTTTACATGCGTCCGGTCCAGCGGGATGTTGTACTTGTTGATCAGATAGCGCACCAGCGCGGCGGAGGAGCGATACATCGCATCGGTGAAAAACTCGGGACGGTCCACATATCCCTCGTGCTCGATGCCGATTGTATACGGATTTTCGTTCCGTGCATGCCATGCTTTATCGGCCTCGCGGACCATCTGCACGATAAATCCATCAACCGACCGGACGATATAATGTGCCGACGCCTGCGATTCGGATGATTGAAGCCACGAGAGCGACGCCGCGAAACTCCCCTCGGTATCATGAATCGCAATGGCGGTGATTGCCGTTCCGTTGCGACTCGAAAAGTTCGGGCTGGGCTGCCACTGCGCACCGGAATAATCCCCGGCGGCGGACATTCCCATCGCGCGCAATCCATTGATGATCACCTCCCGATCCAGCGTTGGCGCGGGTTGCGCGGCAACTGTCACATCGCCAGCGCTCCAGCCGCGCCGGATAAGCTCAAAGACGCCATCCACATGAAGCATTCTCAGCGGCTCCTGGCTCTCCGGGATGCCGGAGTAACGCTCGATGGCCGGAATCCATTCGCGAAGATCGCGTCGGTCGGTCCCGGAAAAGAGGGATGAAAGATAGCGCGCGCCCGTGGCGATATTCTTTTCGGTGCTTGCGGCTGCGTCCTCCGGCGAAATACCATCCGCGATTCCGGCGCGAAGCGAGTGGCCGAACCACCGATCATCGCGAAGCCCCATAATGCCGATCGCGCGCGGCATCCCGTCGCACGACGTATCGGGAACATCGGCGGGGCTATCCTTCCAGCGCGATTCCGCGTAGGCGATGCCGTAGAGAAGCGGTCGCGGGATATCGAATCGCGCGGCGGCATCATCCAGCAGCGCGCGGACAACCGAGGCTGGCTGCGCGCGCGCGATCTTTCCGGAAACAATCAGCGCAACGGCAAGGATGATCGGGAGCATTGCGCTTCCACGCGCGGAAAAACTGTAGCGTCTGTTCATGATAAATCCGATGTACGGAGGCCGGGATATCGCGTGATTCCGGGGAACGACCGCGGCCTCTTCGGAAGGAAGCAGATCGTCACGGGGACCAATTTCCAAGTATGGGCGTTCTGATCCTATACTGTGGCGATTGGTTTAGCAGTGGGCGCGCGGATGGGGGGAGGAAAAAATCTTCGTGAGAGCTTGAAACCATCATCGCAAAAAAAATCTCATCGTTTGGGAACAAAGTTGGAGCTCGATGGGTATTCCCTGTTGAAGACACCGAGGCACCAACTTCGGACTTCAATTTTGAGGCTGTGCAATCAGGGGTGAGTTGCGCAGCTTCTTTTTTTTGTGTCAAGTGCTGGGCTGTTGTGTCCTCCGGGGCTTTGGGGGAATGATCATCACCGAAAAATTTTCTCATCGTTTGGGAACAAAGTAGTGAGTGGGGGAGTATTCCCTTTTGAAGATACCGAGGCACCAACCTTCGGACTTCAAATTTAGAAGCTGTGCGGTCAGGGGTGAGTCGCGCAGCTTCTTTTTTTATGTCCTGAATGATCGTTGTGATTCGGAATCGGGATCTTGATTGCGCGGTTTCATGATTGAAGCGCTTGAAAAAGATTTCCGAATCGCACGGAACAATCGTTGCAAACGCCGCCGTATCCATTTGATCGCTGAATTCTTCAGAACGATTGCACGGTTTTCAAATCCGTGAGCAGTGATACATCACACAAAAAAATCAATCCGTTGCGCCCGCGAGATTTTTTTTCTGTTTGCACGCGCTCAGAAAAAAATGTTTCTCCAACTGTCATCACTCGAAAAAATCTTCCGAAGCCGCCCCGGAAATTTCGTGAGAGCGTATCACGCCAACCAATTCTCCAGCGAGCCGGAAGCCTCTCGGATTCTCCCGTTGGCCGATGCCGATCATCGCCGGAATCCCGCGGCGTGTCCGTTCCGCGGCTGACCGTCTATATACATTCGTCGCACAATGCGCCATCCCCATCTTGTTCCCTCACCGGGACTTCGATAGATTGCGAAGCGAGGGGGGAATCATCTCCATCTATCCTCAATCCTGAACCTGTCAATCAGCGCGCCGCGTGGCCGTTTCCTTTCTCCCTGTTTCCTATGTCGTGGGATTCCATCATCGGTCAACGTCGTGCCAAGGGGTTGTTGCGTGCCGCGCTCGGCTCGCGACGGATTCCGCATGCGTGGTTGTTTACCGGGGCGGAGGGGATCGGGAAGGATGCGGCGGCGATCGAGGTGGCGAAGGTTCTTCGGTGCGAGAGCCCGCTGGAGAACGGCACGGTGGTCTGCGGCGTCTGTCGCGGCTGCGTTTCCACCGCGGCGCTCAGCAATGGCAATGTTCGTTTCGTCTTTGCGCTTCCATCGGGAAAGGGGGAGGATAGCCGCGCCGATTCGCCGATGTTGAAGCTGAGCGACGCGGAGATTACGCTGATCAAGGAGCAGATGGCGCTGAAGGCGGCAAATCCGTATCACAACATCACCATCCCGCGCGCGCAGCAGATCAAGATCTCCTCAATTCGCGAGGTGAAACGGGATATCTCCTTTGCGGCAAATGAGGGGGGATGGCGCATTGTGATCGTCAGCGAGGCGCATCTGATGGGGGAGGAGGCGGCCAACGCATTTCTGAAAACGCTGGAGGAGCCCAACTCCCGCACGCTGCTGATCCTGACAACATCCGCGCGCGGACGAATGCTCCCCACGATTCTCTCCCGCTGTCAGGAAGTCCGGTTCGATCTTCTGACCGATGAGGAAATCGCCGCCGCGCTGATTGAGCGCCAGGGGGCGGACCGAACCTCCGCGCTCCTGCTGGCGAAGCTGGCCGAGGGGAGCTACAGTCGCGGCGTTGAGCTTATGTCGGGCGATCTGAATCAGCTTCGGTTCGATGTGGTTTCATTTCTGCGGACGGCTCTGCGTCGCAGCCCCATTGCGCTGCATGCGGAGATCGAGCGGCTTACCTCCGGGAGCGATCGCGTGCAGATTGAGCGGATGCTTGCGCTCCTTGCGCTCTGGCTCCGCGATGTCTACTCCTATCGTCTCACCGGTGGGGACGCGTTTATCGTCAACCGCGACCAGTTGAAAGATATTCAGAGCTTTGATACCAGATTTGGGCGCGCGCCGCTGGACCGGCTGATCCTCAGCATCGAGGGGAGCATCCGCGCGGTCAGGAGCAACGCGCAGATCCCGCTTGTCTTTACCGTGCTCGGGATGAGAATGGAGGAGATGTGCTTTCAATCAAGTTGATGAACTGATGACAGTGCGTTGGCATGCTTGTAAGGGGACGTTTGAAACGTCCCCGACGACTGACAACGAACAACCGTGGATAAATAGATACTATATATAGATAGAGTATGGGGAACAATCACGACAGCGATCATGAGCCGGATGACGCCGGTCACGATCATGAGCCGGATGGTGCCGATCACGATCATGAGCCGGATGACGCCGATCACGATCACGGAGCCGATCATTATCACGATCATACATCGGATCACGATCATGACGGCGATCATCACGATGACGACCACCATCACCAGCCGGATTCCAATTACGGCAGGAAGGTGGAGCAATCGTGGCGCGACGCGGGCGATCCCACGAACCTGGCGGAGCAGCTTGTGGCGCCAACGCTTCGCGAGCGTGAATCCAAATGCTCGGCCGGCTGTGGTTCCGATGGAACATGCGGCACTGGCGGTTGCGGCACTGGCGGCTGCGGCACCGGATCGCTGGTCGATCTGATCCTCACCGATTTCGGCTATACCGATCAGCGACGGATTATCGAGGTGGAGTACAAAGGGGCGCGGAGGGAGTTTGTTGAGGTGACCGATATTGACGTGCCGCTTCGCGTAAACGATCTTGCGCTGATTGAGAGCGAGAAAGGGGTTGATGCCGCGTTTGTCTCGATGACCGGATCGCTGGTGCACGCCAAGCGGAAGGCGAAGCGAGTCTCCGGCGAGCCGCTCTCCAAGCTCTATCGGAAGGCGACGAAGGATGATGCCGAGCGCTACAACGCCAATCGCGCGTCGGAGCTGGAGGCTATCCGCGTCTGCCGCGCCCGCATCGAATCGTTCAACCTGCCGATGCACCTGGCCGATGCCGAATGGCAGTTCGACCATCATCGCATCACCTTCTATTTCACCGCCGACGGCCGCGTCGATTTCCGCGAGCTGGTGCGCGATCTTGCCGCCATCTTCAGGACGCGGATCGAGCTTCGGCAGATCGCCGTGCGGGATGAGGCCAAGCGGATCGGCGGGATGGGGGTCTGCGGCAAGGAGTTATGCTGCACAACGCATCTGGGTCGGTACGAACATATCACCCTGGAACATGCAAAGGCGCAGAGCCTTCAGATCAACCCCACCAAGCTCTCCGGCCAGTGCGGTCGCCTGAAATGCTGCCTTCTCTACGAGCTGGAGACGTATGTAAACGGCCTGAAGCGATTTCCGCCGCTGGAATCGACCATCCTCACAACCAAGGGAGAGGGTCGGGTGCAGAAGGTCGATATCTTCAGGGATATCGTGTATCTCCATCATCCCGCCACCGATCAGTGGGAACAGCTTACGCTGGAGGAGCTGCGGGTGATGCCGGCCAACCCGGTGCAGGAAGTGCCCCCTCCCGTGCGCGAGCCGAAGCAGCGCGGAAACGGAGGGGAACGACGGAACAAACCGGATCGTGAACGGCCGGCACCAGAGTCGGCACCGGAAGGAGAGAAATGATAGGGGCCGGGCGCGCCAGGCTCCTGATCTTCGCGAAATATCCGCGGGCCGGCGATGTGAAGACCCGCCTTGCGCCGCCGCTTGCGCCGGAAGAGGCGGCCCGGCTCTACGGCGCGTTTCTGCTGGATGCCCTGGACGCCTACCGCGCACTTGATCCGGCGATAGAGCCGGTCCTCTACGTTGCGAACTTTGATGATATCGAGCCAATGCGGCAGTTTGCCGGCGACGGGATCGACATCAGAGCGCAGCGCGGCGCGACGCTCGGTGAACGCCTTCACGCCGCGTTTACGGAGGCACATGATGATGGCGCCGTTGCCGCGTGCGCCATCGGCACCGACCATCCGACGCTCCCGGCGGAGTATATCCTTGAGGGAATCGGCGCGCTGCGGGATGATGAGATGGCGATAGGCCCGGCCGATGACGGCGGATATTATCTGCTGGCCCTCAGGGGACCGCGCGAGGAGCTTTTCCGCGATATGCCCTACAGCACTCCCGAACTTTTTGAGGCCACTCTGGCGATGGCGCGGCGCATCGGCATGCGGACGCATCTCCTTCCCGTCTGGTACGATGTTGATGATCGCGATTCGCTGCTGCGGCTTGACGGCGACCGATCGCTTCTGGCGGAGGGGAGCAGAACCGGCCTGATGCTCGATTTGCTCGCGGGGGTGATGGCGGAGCTTCGCGGCATATCGGAGGGGGGAGCGTGATCGATCTTATCGACGATATCCCCGCCACTGCGCGCTCCGTCGGCATTTTCGGCGGCACGTTCGATCCCATCCACACAGGGCATCTTCTGCTTGCCGAATATGCGCGTGATGAGATGCGGCTTGATATCGTCCTCTTCCTTCCGGCGAACATCCCGCCGCACAAGCAGGATGGCCGGGCGATTTCCGCCGCCGGCTGTCGGCTGGAGATGCTGCGGCTGGCGACGGAATCCAATCCCGGCTTTGCCGTTTCCGCGCATGAGATCGAGTGCGAGGGGGTGAGTTACACGGTGGATACGCTCCGCCGGATGCGTGATGCGTGGCCGCGCGCGGAGTTGACAATGCTGATTGGCGGCGACAGCGCCCGCGATTTCCGAAGCTGGCGGCAGCCGGAGCGGATCGCGGAGCTGGCGCGGATCGGCGTCTGGGAGCGTCCCGATATCCCGCTGCCCGCGGAGCTTCTGCCGGGGGTGGGCTATCATCGCATCAATTCCCCGCTTATCGAGATATCGAGTACGGAGATTCGCGAAAGCGTCCGCGATGGGCGTTCCATCCGCTACCGTCTCCCCGATCCGGTTATCCAGTATATCAATCAGCATGGCCTCTACCGCTAACCCCGTGTCCGGCTCGCGCCGCCCCCCGATCCGGTTTCCAAGGATCATCCTGCACGCTGTGCTGATCGTGGTGCTGCTTGGGATGGTGTTTCCGCTTCTCTGGATGATCGTGATATCACTGCGCGAGCAGAACCCCGATCTTACCTCGTTCCTGCCGCTGCTGAAGGGGCCCTTCTCCCTCCGCAACTACACCGATGTCCTCTCGCTCAACTCGTTCGATATCTATTTTCTGAACTCGATTCTGGTGGCGGTGGCGGTGACGGCGGGGAATGTGATCTTCTGCACGATGGTCGGCTATGCGCTGGCGCGGCGGCGGATTCCCGGCCGCAGTTTTCTGCTGCTGACGGTGATTGCCACGCTGATGATCCCACCGCAGGTGATCATGATCCCGCTCTACCGGCTGATTGTAAACCTCCACTGGATCGATACCTACTGGGCGCTGATCGTCCCCACGCTGGTGACGCCGTTCGGCATTTTTCTGATGCGGCAGTACGTCCAGAACCTCCCGCGCGACATGGAGGAGGCGGCGCGTCTGGATGGCGCCGGCGACTGGCGGATCATCTTCAGCATCATCATGCCCCTCTCCCGTCCGATGCTGATCGTCCTTGCGGTCTATCAGTTTCTGACCACGTGGAATACGTTTCTCTATCCCTTTCTTTTCGTCAACCGCGACGATCGCCGGACGCTGATGGTTGGGCTGACCTCATACCTCGGCAACCAGTCGGTGGACTGGGGGCATCTGATGGCGGGGGCGAGCATATCGGCGCTGCCGGTGATAGCTCTCTTCGCGATTTTCCAGAAGCAGATCATCCAGGGGATGACAGCCGGAGCGGTAAAGGGATAGAAGCCTGGCAGACTGTTGAATTCCCACGGATGTTCAGACTGTTCAAGGACGATCAGCCGCACGGCGGTCGAACCTGAGCGAATGAGGCGTCCTCCCGGACGCCGCAGTGAGCGAACGGTGAAGGCCAACGCGGCGGATGACGTCCTTCAACAGTCTGTCAGAGAAAGCTTGCCTGATCGGATGGGCCGTGCATATCCATGATCGTCTGATGGACCTTCTCGGCGGTCATCGGCGGGAGATATTCCGCCTCCTCGACCTTCTCTTCCGTTCCGTTTACCTCCACCGTCGTGGCCCCCATATAGTGGACAAAGCGGAGCGCATCTTCCTTGCCGAGCGCATCCACCAGCGCTCGAAAACCGATGTCATTGATCTGTTGTTGCGTGCGAGCCATCGTGATATCCTCCATTGATATAGTTAGCCGATAGTGATACAAGTCCCGGGCCGGAGTGATGGGGGGAGGATGGGGAGAGTCATGCTGTGGGGAGTGTGTGTAGTGCAGATATCGGCGTGGGGAGTGGGGGCCCGTAGGGGCAATTTATGAATTGCCCTTACAGAGACGCATCGGACAGAGCCCGCCCCCGGATAGTCCGTCCCGCCGATGGACCATCCGGGGCATCCAGCTGTTTCTCAGTGCCGGAAATGCCGCATCCCGGTCATCATCATTGTGATGCCGTGCTGGTTGGCGGCGTCGATCACCTCCTGATCCCGCACCGATCCCCCCGGCTGGATCACTGATGTTGCCCCCGCCTCGATCGCCTCCAGCAATCCGTCGGCGAAGGGGAAGAAGGCGTCGGAGGCGACGGCGCAGCCGCGAAGATCAAGCCCGGCGGCGGCGGCCTTTCTAGCGGCGATCATCGCGGAATCGACGCGCGACATCTGCCCGGCGCCGATTCCCAGCGTTCTATCCTCGGTCGCGTAGACGATGGCGTTGGATTTCACATGCTTTGCAATCCGCCACGCGAACATCATCGCGCGGTGTTCCGCCTCGGTCGGCTGCCGCTCCGTTACCACGCGGAGATCCGCCTCGTTGAAGAGCGCCGCGTCGGAGCTTTGCGCCAGCACGCCCCCCGCAATTGATTTCAACTCCAGCCCGAACGAGCGCGAGAGCGCCGCATAGTCGGCGCGGATAAGGCGACGGTCGCGCTTTTTGCGGAGGAGCGCAAGCGTCTCCTCGGGGAATTCCGGTGCGATGATCACCTCGGTGAAGATCGCGTTGATCGCCTCGGCGGTTTCCAGATCGAGCGGGCGGTTGATGGCGATGATCCCGCCGAACGGCGATTTCTCGTCGGTGGCGAACGCCTTCCGCCACGCCTCCAGCAGCGTGGCGCCGCTGGCAACGCCGCAGGGGTTGGTGTGCTTGATGATCGCCACCGTCGGCTCGCTGAACTCGATCACCAGCTTTGCCGCCGCGTCGATATCGACGATGTTGTTGTAGCTCAGTTCCTTGCCGTGAATCTGCTGGAAGATCCCATCGAACGCGCCGTAGAGCGCCGCTCCCTGATGAGGATTTTCGCCGTAACGGAGCGCCTGCGAGCGGGGGAGATCCACCAGAAGATGCTCACCAAACCCGCCATCCGTCGCGCTCTGGCTCTCCACGGCAACATCGTCACGTTTCCCCTCCGTCTTCTCCACGAAATACTTCGCCACCAGGGCATCGTATGCCGCAGTATGGCTGAACGCCTCGGCCGCCAGTTGCGCGCGGGTGGCGGGGGAGATCTCCATATCCTTCGACCGCATCTCCTCGATAATGCTCCGGTAGCGTTCCGGGCTGGTGACCACGGCGGTAAACTGGTAGTTCTTGGCGGCGGCGCGGATCATCGCCGGCCCGCCGATATCGATGTTCTC
>JBDSJW010000053.1:0-3680 GCA_039917235.1 Kapaibacterium sp. (SeqCode)
GTGCCCCCCCACAATCCAGCGCTCAACTCCCAGTCCCCGGCGAAGCTCTTCAAGATCCGCCACGTGAGTGGCGACATGATACGGCGGTTGCCGTTCCGATCGACCGCAGCCGCGCTGATCGTAGCGATAAACCGTGGCGATATCATCGATCATCCCGGCAACGATTCCCAGATTATCGCACGCGCCCGGGCCGCCATGACAGAGAACGATCGGAATGCCCGTCCCCTGACTCCGCATAAAGATGCCGATGCCGTTTATATTGATGATCCGTTCGGAGCAGCATCGCGCGGGAATATTCATAATCATCAATGCCGATTATCGGAACATCTGAATATCATCACATCTGATTTCCGTACATCTGATTTCCTCCATTACGGCTTCAGGGCACGCGTGGCGATAAATGTGGGCGCATACTTCGCCAGCGGTCGATCGGCCCAGTAATCCTCGTAAAATCCGGCGATCATAAATCCGGCATCGGTCTGCCCTCCTATCTGATCCTCCAGCATATGTCCGAATTCAAGCGGCTCATTTCCGGTGATATATCGATTTCTTTCCTCATCGGTAATGCTCGTAAAATCCGAATAGGGAAGCACATGCCGCACTTCAAAAATCCCCTTCTCCACAAGATCCTGGTCGAACAGATAGAGGAGCGGATTATTGAAACCGGAAAGTAGGACGCCGCCGTGCCTGAGCACGCGGAACGCCTCGCGCCAGACCGGGCGGATATCGGGAACAAAACAATTGGAGCAGGGATGAATAATCAGATCAAAACTCTCATCGGAAAAGCAGGAGAGATCGCGCATATCCCCTTCCACAGTCCTTATCTCCAGCCCCTCCCGCTCCGCCACGAACCGATCCCGCTCAAGCTGCATCGGCGAATTATCGAATACGGTTACGCGAGCCCCCGCGGCCGCCAGAAGAGGCCCCTGCTGGCCGCCACCGGAGGCAAGGCAGAGGGTGTCGCATCCGGCAAGATCCGGAAACCAGGCCGATGGGACCGGCTTCTGCGGCGTGAGGACAATCTCCCACGTCCCCCGCCGCGCCGCCGCGATCGCTTCCGGGCCAACCGGAACCGTCCACTGATTCCCCTGCTCCACCTTGCTGTTCCACGCGCCGCGATTATAGTCCCGAATATCCATCTGAAAATTGAAATAATGATAATGCAACACTCTGCTGGCACCGCAACGCACCGGCGACCATTTAATGTCGTTTTATCGGGGGAGTAAATTCAAACGAATTAAGGATGGAGGTTATCTCATCATCCGCCATCGGACGGCCGTCGGCGGTGAGGATCATAAACTGATAGCCATATCCCCCCATCAGGGTGATGATATTATAGGTCGGTGGATTTTTCTTTATCGGCGCCTTCGCCAGCATAAAATGGAATGCCCGCTTTCCGCCGAGCGCTGTATATCCGGTATCGATGACAATTCCCCCGCGCTTTTTGGCCTGACCCACGAACTCCTCCACAACATGCCCATCGAGCGTATCGGCATTATCGATCTTGACAACGCCGAATACCAGCACCTTCCCCGGATCGATACTGCGGAATGCCCACGCGAAACTGTACTGCTCCCGCATCCGCTGCTCGGCCGTGGTATCTTCATACCAACTGTTGCCGGGAATTGTGATGCGGCAATGAAATCGCTCGCTCGTAAATGTCTGGGCATGAAGAGCAAGGGAGGAGAGAGCGACAAGCGCCGCGCATGCGAGCATATATCGGAAGATCATCATAGCAGGCTGTTGAATTACGTACAGATATTCAGGCTGTTCAACACCATCAATCCAGATCACGATTTTTTCTACTGCGGGACCTGAAGAAGAAGAAGACGCCGATCAGAAGGCCAAGCACCATTGCGTCGACCATCCTTGCGCCCCACCACTCCGGGGTGAACATATCCGATGATCGCTTTCCAGGCCGGGAATTCTCCGCTCCGGATATCGCCTGCGCATGATCCTGGGTTTCGGTGGATGATGGGGCGCTCATCACCAGCGAATTGCGTATCGCGTCCGCATCCCGCCTCACCGCACTGTTGGCGGGGACCTCCTTATCACTCAAAATCGTCGCGAAATATCCATGTCCCCTCGTCAGCGTAATCCAGCTTTCCATCCATACCTTCACCCCCGACTGCTCCATGATCGTCTTGTAATGGAACGCCGGCCGTCCGCCCCAGGTGGTGGCGGCGCTGTCCAGAATGCGCAGATTGGGAGCGGCCCCCTTAAGATACTCCCTGATGAAATTGTTATCCAGTTGCTGGTCCGGCGAAACGTTGGCGGCCATGAATAGCAGATGCGCGCTCTTCGATACATGCTGGAAGGCGCGGCTCTCAGTGAACTCAATTTTCTGTTCAAGCGCGGTGTCGCGGGACCAGATGTTGTCAGGCACCGTAATCCGATACTTAAATTCATCGCTGCTGAATGTGGCGGCGCCCGCCATGGAGAATGCAAGTACGGCAAGCAATACAAGCAGGCTGAAATAACGAGAAATATTACTCATTGAATATAATTCCGGGTTCCGGCGCAATGCCTGGAACAACGTTGATTGAAGGGCTGAGGGAGAGATCCCCATTACGTTTAAAATATTTCGCGCGGCCCCAGTTCCGTTGAACGTAACAAAAAAAGCCCACGTGAAAACCCCGTAATTCCTGAACAACGGCGCGGTCAGAAGGTGGCACCGGAAATCGTGAAGATGAACTTCGGCTTTTCCGTCTGCGAGAGCCGCGCGGAGAGATCGAACCGGAAGAAGAGAAGAATCCGGTTGAGACCGATCCCCGCCTCGTAGTAATATCGGTCGGCGGTGGCATCGGTTGTCCCCAGCATGGTGCCGGTGTAGGCGAGCGTTTCAGGGGAGAATGCCGTCCAGCCGATGCGCCCAAGCGCGATAAACTCGATGCCGAACGACGCGATGTTCGGTATCCTGAGCACGCCGGGGATCACCTCGCCGAAATTATGCTCCAGCGAAAGCGCGACGTAGCGATCGCCATAAAACTCCTTCACCCCCATCCCCCGAAATGCCGCGTCCGCCGCGACCGATGATACCGCCGATTCCAGGCTGAAGAACCGTTGCGGCGGCGGCGTTCCGGCCGAGATCCCCGCCCCCAGCCTCATATCCAGCGTCCACAACGGAAGCGTCGATGTCTTCAACACCAGCGATCCGTAAAGCTGCCGGAAGGCGAAACCGCTCGGGATGATCGATGGCTCCGATATCTCGCCGCCGATCTGTGCCCCAAGCCCGCCAAGCCGACGGTAGGAGCTGTAGTTCAGATCCAGCTCGAAGCCGAACGAGCGCATCGTCCCGTCGATCGCCGGCGGGTTGTCGCGGAATTTTTTATCGCCGCCGAACACCGCAAATGTGGCATGGTTGCCGGCAGTGCTCTGGTCCTCGTTCCGGAAGAAGAGCCGGAGCATCGTTGGGTGGACAAACAACTCCCGCCGAACCTGACGAAGCTGCCCGATCCCTGCCTCCACGCCGAGGGTAAAGCCATCGGCATGGAAGTAATCACCGTAATCGCTTCGCGTCAGCAGGGCTATCGGCGTAATCGCGGCGGAGGTGATGGCATAGGGATTATCGCGCCGCGCAAGCCGACGGTACGCCTCCCCCCACGCCGAAAATATACGCGCGCGATCGAACCATCCCCTCACCCCCAGCTCCCCATACCACCGCTTGTCGGCGGTCCCGA
>JBDSJW010000054.1:0-19178 GCA_039917235.1 Kapaibacterium sp. (SeqCode)
GCCACGAACTTCCCCACCAGCTCGCGCGGATGGCCCCAGCCGCTGATCTCATTATGGTTCATCTCCGGCAACAGGTTGCCGAACGCCAGATACTTCGCGTTCTCCTGAATCTGCCCGCGCCACCGGAGGTTCACCGTATCCAGCCGGTCGGACGCGGAATAGATCACGGGGATGGCTCCGTTGATCTTCTCCGCCAACGCAAACGCGGTGTTCCCCTTCTTCGGCCCCGTGGAATATTTCCGGGTGAGCTTGTCGAGCAGCAGCATCGCCTCATCGATTCCCCGCTCGGTTGCCTCCCTTACCTCGGCACCGAACAGCTCCGATTTCACGGCAAGGCTGTAGAGAAGGGGGAAAAAGCTGTACGGGAGCGCGGCGCGCGGCTGAAGCCCGCCCGGTGGAACGATCTTCTTTGTCCCGGCGGCATCGGCCCAGCCCCCAAGCGTCCCCCCCGTGGTGATCACAAGGCTCTGCCCGGCCGCGTCGCGAACCGATTGATAGGCGGCAAGCGTCTCCTCGGTGTTCCCGCTGTAGGAGCTGGCGATGACCGTGGTCCTGCTATCGACATATGGGGGAGTATAGCTGCGAGAGACGTGGATATCCACGCCGCCGGCGCCGGGAAAGCTCTGGATATAACTCCGGAGGAGATCGCCACCGATGGCGGATCCCCCCATGCCGAGAATGACGATACGCTTTGCCTTGGACTTCGAGAGAAGAGGTGAATTCCGGCCCAGCTCAACCCCCTCGCGGGCATAGCGAGGGAAGTTGAGAATCGCCGAATACATATCCGCCGGATCCTGTGTCCGGAGTGCTTCAAGGTCTGTCATCATGCCTTTGCTGGAGGGGCACGCCCCGTTTGTGAGTTCCGCCGCGGACAACCGGCCCACGACGCAGCAAAGTTAGAGAAGAAGACCCCGATTACCGTCTCATTTTTCGCGATATCCGTAGAGCCATCGCGACTCACCGCCACCCACGTTGCGTATCGTGTGGATTGTATGTGCCGGAATTTCTATCTCCTCCCCGATCTCGGGAAGGAGCGCCAACCCGGCCATGACCAACTCCACGCGCCCCTCCAACACCGTAAACAGCTCATCAACATCGTGAACGAAATCGTGCCAGACCTGCCCCGGAGGGTCGATCCAGACATCGCACTTAAATCCCCGTTCATTCCATCGCTTTCTGATTTCCCGTTCATCCATACAGTTAAATGTCCTCAATCGTGTACAATCGAATCGGTTGATACCGATGGTAATCCTCCACACGACTCAGACCTCCCCACTTTACCCCGCACGAGTCCCCGGCATCTCAATCGCCATCCGTCTTTTTCCATCATTCCGCCCGGATATCGAAAGCCCGAACCAGGCGGTGTAGAATGAAACAAGCATCACCACACTCATTGCATCTCCTCCTTCATACAAATACGACATACCATGCCTACCGCGTTCCGCCATCGCGAAATCCATCCCATCCCACATTCTCAACGCCAGCCACGCCCGCTATTCCACGTATCGCGACCCGCGTATCCCCCGGTTGATCAGGCCAAGGACCGCCGCGAAGATCGCGGAGCCGATGATCGACCAGATGATCGGAAACCGCTCGCCGCCGATGTCGATCGCGAAGATCTCCGGCAGATGGAATCGTCCGGCAACCCACAAGCCGAGATAGGCGCCGATCAACCCGACCACCATCGAGGTCAGACAGCCGCCGACGGAGTACCCGATCAGCGACTGACCGAGGCTTCCGCAGATCGCCGCTATCACCAGTAATATGACCACACTCAGTGCTGACATCGCCTTGCTCCTGATTGAGTTATCGTTTCATTGTGGACTCTTACACTTGCCGTGCCAGACCATATTGCATGGCGCACAAATCGGCCATAATTCGAATTGGAATCTCAGGGCTTTATATCTCCCTGTTTCTCGATTCCCCATGCCTGCATCGCCTCCGTTACGCGTTCCGCGGGGCGGGCAAGAACGGCGTGATCGCCGTATTCGAGGATCGGCCGCTGGATAAGGGATGGATGTTCCACCATCGCGTCCAGGATCTCCCCGTCGCTCACGGCGGGGTCATCAAGCCTCAACTGCTGATACTCCGGCTCCCTGGTTCTGAGGAGATCGCGCGGGGTCATCTTCATCTTTCGCACAAGCTCGGCCAGCTTTTCGCGGGAAGGGGTTTCGATGATGTAGTTGATGGCGTCGTAATCCACGCCGGCCTCCGCCAGACGGCTCATGGCGTCGCGGCAGGTGGAACAGGTCGGCTTCTGATAGATGGTTAGTTTTGGCATGATGGGAATAAGAATGGTTGAGAGTGCATGATGCAGTGAACGGAAACGACAGCGCCCCATCCTGCACAATCCAGGAGGGGGCGCCGGTATACAGGCTGGGCGATAATGGCTTACTCGCCGCCGTCCCCTTCAATCACGATCACATCACCGAAGTCGGTGGCGCCGATCGCGCGCTCGCAGAGCGCTTCGTCAAGGATAAGCTGGGCGAAATCACCATTATGATGCTCCGCGAACGGGGTATCGCCGTGATGATGCTCAAGAAGATAATTGAACGTGGAGGAGAGGGCGACAATCAGATCGGCGTTGCTCAGATCCTGCGGCTCCCAGACCAGGCGGGCCCAGTAGAAGCGCTCGGCGGAGATCCGCTCTTCAGGGTAATCGTACGCGTAGCAATCCAGCGTTTCGTTGTCGAAGATGGTATCGTGCGGGATGATCGTGCTGTCAATCAGGAATGTCCCCACCTGATAGAATGTCGCCTCCATCAGCTCATCGTCATCATCCTCATCACCATCCTCGTCGTCATCCTCCTCATCACCATCCAGTTCCTCTCCGGCAACGGACTCCTGGTGCTCCTGCTCCATCACACTCTCGTAGTCGATCGGCGAAATCTCCTCCACGTCGTCCCCCTCCTCCAGCGCCTCCGACTCGGCGATATGGAAGTTCAGGAACCACCACTGGCTGACCGTCATGATCAGGTTGCTGTAATCGTGGGGGGCGGTGATCACCGTGGAGAGGCCGAACGCGGCATCATTGCCCGCCTCCTTGATCAGGTGGCGCATCAGCGCAAAGGCCGCCCTGGCATACTCCGGCGCGACAAACGACTCCGCGATGCGGGAGAGGGTATCGTGCGGGCTGCTGAGCTCGGGAAATCGTGCGTTCAAATCGACGTGGTTCGTGTGCATGTTTGATAAATGTTTATGGATCATGCGCTCCCGGCATCCCCCTCCCGGCTGATGTGGCTTCCATCGCCGGAGGCAAGCCCGTGGATGACACGCGCCACGCCGCGACAACAACGCGGTTGATGGCACGGAGAGCCTTCGGGCCGTTGCCCGCTATCCCGCTCGCCTTACGGAAGGGCGCATGAACAGATATTGTTGCAGAAAGTCCTTGATAAAGGCTGTTGAATTACTTCCAATGTTCAGACTGTTCAGGGATGAAGGCCAACGCCGCTGATGACGTTCTTCAACAGCCTGATAAGAATCGCGACGAATATACGAGGAAAGTCGCAAGGGGGAAGATTACGGCATCGCGTTCATGTCATCCCCTATTTCCTGACGCTCCCCTCCTCGAAACTCCAGAAAAGAAGATCGAGTTCCTGCAACGGAAGCCCGACCGTGGCGGCCAGCGCCGCAAATCGCTCCTCCAGCTCCATATACGCGCGCCGCGTCCCGATCGCTTTCGGGATAGCGTCGATGGCGCCGTTCCGCGCCATATGCTTCAGGATATGCCGGTCGATAATCGCCAGATCGCGCGCGCCGATATTCCTGAGGAAGTGCGATGCCTCCTTCCAG
Organism: Kapaibacterium sp. (SeqCode); assembly: GCA_039917235.1. Taxonomy (GTDB): domain Bacteria; phylum Bacteroidota; class Ignavibacteria; order OLB7; family OLB7; genus JAFDZV01. The sequence continues at coordinate 3,793 of JBDSJW010000054.1, forward strand.
CCAAGCCCGTTCACATTGGCAACCAGCCACTCGCGCCGGTCACGGGAGTCGCGCGCGGGATCGGCCAGCACGCCGATAATCTCCCCGCTCCGCTCCGCCACCGAAAGGAGACGCCTCCCCTTCTGGTTGTGGAAGCGGATATAATGGGCGGGGTCGCGGAGATAGGGGGTGGGATCAAACAACCGCTCGGGAAAGCCATCCCGCCGAAGCTCGGCAATCACCTGCTCGGCATGCACCGCCCTGGATTGCGGCGTCAGCAGGCAGAAGAGAAGCTCGTGGAGATATTCCGATTGCGGGACGGCTGCGAACTCCTCAAGGCGACGGCGGATTGCTCCGGCGTGGATGGCAAAATGTTCCAGATACTCCGGTTGCAGCTTTGGATCTGTCTTCATCGTTCCCGGTAATAACGAAGGCGCGGAGCGTTGCCGCCCCACGCCTTCGAATTGTTCACTGCGTAGCGATTACTCCTTCACCACCTTGCGTACCCACGTCCTGCTCCCCTGCTCCACCCGCACGAAGTAGACTCCGGCGGGGAACGAGCGGATATCGACCGACTTGCGATACTCGCCGCCAGCGGCATGCTCGGTAAAGCCGGCGACCCGTTCGCCGCTGGCGCCGGTGATCGTCACGGCCACCATCCCTTCATGCTCCGGGGTAAACCGAACCGTGAAGAGCCCGGTGGTCGGATGCGGATAGACGGAGAGGACCTTTGCATCTGCCTCGTAGTCAACACCCGAGAAGGTGTAGGAGAACGGAATGGATGCCGCCGTGCAGCCGGATGAATCGGTGATCGTCACGACGTAATTTCCGGACTTCGTCGGGTTGTAGGTCCGGCCGGTTGCACCGGCGATCGAGCTTCCATCAACGCTCCACGCATAGCCCACCGCCGGGGTCGATTCCAGCGTGTTGCCGGTCAGCGAGACGCTCGGCGGGGCGGCGGTTACCACCATGACCTTGACGATCGCGGAGGTGGCCGTGCAGCCGCCATCGTTGCGGAGGGTGACGGAGTATTCACCACTGCTCTTCACCACGATCTTTCGCGTGGTTGCCGTGGTGACCCACTGATAGCTGTAGGGGCCGGCACCGGCATCCAGCGTAACGCTGTCGCCGCGGCAGAGCGTGATCGGCCCGGCAGGGGAGACCACCGCGACCGGCGCGGGATAGATGGTGAAGTCGGTCCCGTTCGGGGTTCCGTTGATCGGCGGATCGGACGACACAACGCGAATGCGATAGTGCGTTCCGCCATGGGTCGTGTCGGGGATCTTGGCGACGATCGTGGAGCCGGCGGCGCCGAAGAGCTTGCCGATGGTGACCGGCGCGGCGAACGAACCGGTGGAATCGGAAAGCTGCGCGCTGAAGACGTTCCCGGTATTGAAGACGCTGGTAAAGCTGAACGGGACGTTGAACTGCGCCCCAGGACAGAACGGCGCCTCGATGATCGAGCCGGTCGTAATGGAAGGATCGGGGCCGATACGCCCCACGAACAGATCCACCTGCCCGGTGGAGGTCAGCTTGGTTGTGCCGAAGAGAGCCTGGCCGGAGAAGCCTCCAGCCACTCGCAGCTCGCCGCTGGGGTCCACGTCGATTCCGCGCCCCTCATCGAAGAGAGGCCCCCCCGCCTGACGTACCCAGCTGATCTGCCCGCCCGACAGATACTTCGTCACAAAGACATTGCCTCTCTTGGCGGTATCGGTAAGGCGGAGCGTATCGAACCTCGCGGTATCCGCGTAACGGCCGGTGACGTAGATATCCCCAAGCTGATCGGATGTGACCGCAAGGCCCACATCCTGCAACTTTCCACCCCCGCGACGTGCCCAGCGAATCCCCCCCTGGCCGTCGAACTTGGCAACGACTACATCGGTGATGCCCGTTCCCATCAACGTGTCGGCGCCGAGAGCGACGGTATCGCTGATCGAGCCGGTAACAACCGCGTTTCCGCCGCGATCGCCGTTGACCGCCCAGAGGATATCATTCAATTTTCCGCCCACCCGCTTTGTCCAGTTCAGACCGCCGGTGGAGCTGATCTTCGAGACAAACCCATCAATCCCCCCCTTGCTGATAAGGGAGTCGATCCCGAAGACCGTGGTATCGGAGAACGCTCCCACGATAAACGGCGTCCCGAGGTTATCGAGCGAAATCGCGTAGCTCTCCTCAGTATACTTGTCGCCCAGACGGGTTATCCAGCGAAGCACGCCGAAGCCGTTATACTTCGCCACGTAGGCATCGCTTCCGCCACGGCTCTTGATGTTGTTGGTATCGTAACGGAGACTGTCACGGAAATAGCCGGTGATAAAGATATCCAGCGAGCTGTTCACGGCGATCCCGCGCACGTACTCGTTGGCGCCGCCGCCATCGCGATGAATCCACTGCTTGGTTCCCGATGTGTTGTAGTTGGCGAGGAAGATATCGGAGTTCCCGGCGCTGTTGAGCGTATCCCCCCTGGCGGTGCCGAAGCTGATCTGCCCGACAAAGCTCCCGCTGATAAAGATATCACCCGATTTCGTGGCCGAGATCGAAGGATTCTGGATGCCGCCGGTCCCCCCAACCTGCCTGGCCCAGAGGAGCGTTCCATCGGCGTTGTACTTGGCAAGGAACAGACCCGCGTTTGAGCCGTTGGTGAAGATGATATTGCCGAAGGCGATGTTTCCATCGAACGTTCCGACCACATAGCTGTTTCCCAGGGAGTCCACGGCAAGGCCGGTGACCAGATCCGTCCCCGATCCGCCAGCTCCGCGTGCCCAATGCCAGCTCTGGGCATGCAGCGATGGAACCAGGGCCGATCCCGCGAGGAGAAGCACGGCAATTAGAAGGTAAAACCGACAACGAAGCGACATGGTGATATTCCTATCTCGTTATATATATGTTGAACGTGTTTGCTGAATGTGAGTGAAACCCGCCGCACTGAAGCGGGTGGAAGAAATGGCCGGGGAATGAGAAGATGCCTCCCCGGACTGTCCGGGACCACCGCGATTCCGGAGAGAATGGCGCGGGGATCGACGGGGCATCGTAGCGGATGGGTCCACGCGGAAATACACCGCCAGGAACACCGGGCCGGGACGATAGTTTCATACCGACCATTCCTGTTATGACACTCCCCGGGATGAAATCATCACACATTCACATATTCTCACCCCGGCCGGAACTCTGGAAAGAGGGGCAACATACGGAAAACATCGAACCCCGCGTAAGCGGGGAGCAATCATCACCCGCGCGCACCGGCCATGTCCGATCACGAAAACTGATGGCCCGGCAGCGCCGGTGCGCAGGCTCCCGGCCAGCCGCCCCATCTGCTGTTATTGAAGGATGATCCGCCGGCTCCAGTCCCGTCCCCCCCCTTCGATTCTGAGGAGATAGGCTCCCCTGGGAAGCTGGCTGATATCGATCTCCCGCCGGAGCATAACGGCCTCCCCGCGGTCATTCCAGGAGCGCAGCTCATGGCCGAGCATGTCGGACACCGATATTCTGAGCGCTCCCGGCGTGCCGCGCCGCAGCTCAAGGGTCAGATGACCATCGCCCGGGGTTGGCGCGATCAGGAGTTCATCGCCGAGCGCGGGATCATCAATGCCGGAGACGGCCATTGGGAAGGCATCGGAGAAGGCGGAGCATCCCTCCGGGTTCAGGATCTTCACCCTGTACTCCCCGGATGTCACCGGATAGTACCGCCGGGCGGTGGCGCCGGAGATCACCGTGCTCCCCAGATACCACTGGTAGCCATCAGCCGGGCTTGACTCCAGGATCACACCAATCCGCGTTATCGCCGGCTTCAACGGCGCGGGGCTGACCGAAACCACGATCCTCGCCATGCCGGAGCAGCCCCCATCGTTGGTGACGACCACCGAATAGATACCGGCATCGAAGACAGTGATGGTGCGGCTGGTGGCGCTGGTGGACCACCCATAGGACGAATAGCCGGCCCCGGCATCGAGCGTCAGGATGCTCCCCTGGCAGAGCGTTGTGGAGTCGCTTGCGTTGATCACCGGCGCGGGGACCGGCAGGATAACGACATCGGTGCCGTTATCGGAGCCGATGATGACGGGATCGCCGGCAACCACGCGGATGCGGTAGTTCCCGGCCGCCAGCAGCTCGGGGAGCCGCGCCGCGATCACCCCATTACCAGTGCCGGCCACCATCCCGATCTTCACCGGAGCATCGAACAGGCCGTGGATATCGGAGAGCTGGGCGGTGAAGATATTGCCGGGGGCAAAGATCCCGGTGGTGGTAAAGGGAACGCTGATAGGCGTGCCGGGGCAGAAACTGCTGCTGGAGATCGTCCCGGTTCGGAGTGTTGACTGCGCGCCGATCGCGGCAATAAACCCATCGGATTGTCCCTGGCCGGTGAGCGTATACGGCCCGAACTGCCCGGAGCCGGCGAACGCGCCAACCACCCGGGGATCGCCGTTCCTGCCGATCGCCATCCCCTTCCCCGCGTCAACTCCAAGCCCGCCGCCGGAGGTGGCGTAGGTCACTATACCGTCGTTGGCGAAATGGGCAACGAAGAGATTTCCCTTTCCACTGGGATCGGTAAAGGTCCGCCCCCCCAGCGTCACGGAGTCGTGATAGGTTCCTGCCAGCCAGCTCCCCCCCAGGCCATCGGCGGCGACGGCGTTGCCGATATCGCTCCCCCCCGGGGTTCCCCCCGTGCTCCAGCGGTAACCGCCCGTTGCGTCAAGCTTGATCAGGAACATATGCGTTCCGGCGGCTGCCAGCCTTCCCCCGCTGAACGCAAGAGAGTCGTGAAAGACGCCGGTGATATAGGAGTTGCCGAAACGGTCGGTGGTGATTGCCCTGGCGCTGTCATCGGAGAGACCGCCGCCCGAAACTGCCCAGAGCGGGATTCCGGCCGGGGTGTACCGCGCCGCGAACAGATCGCGCGCCGGGCCCGTGGAGACAATCGTGGAGGCCCCGAACACCGCGGTTCCGCTGAAATCACCGGCGATATACGCGTTGCCGTTCCCATCGGTGGAGATTCCACGGGCCACATCATCCCCCCCCCCGCCATGTGCGGCGGCCCAGAGGAGCCCGCCGGTCGGCGCGTACTTGGCGATAAAGACATCCCCCTGGCCGCGACTGGAAAGCTCGGTGGTATCAAAGATCGCGGAGGCGGTGAAGCTCCCGGTGATAAAGCAGTTCCCGGCGCTGTCGGCGGCAATGCCCGTGGCGTAATCGCTTTCGCTTCCTCCGGCCCGTTTCGCCCAGAGGAGGGTTCCCCCGGGGTTGAACTTGGCGATGAAGATATCTTTCCCCCCAAGGCTGGTCAGCGCCTTGGAATTGGATCCGATAAACACCGTCTGGCTGAACCCGCCCGCCAGAAAGATATTCCCGGCGGCATCGGTGCAGACCGAGGGAACATCAACCTCGCCGCCGGTTACTCCCATCCCCCACTGAAGATTGCCGCCGGCGGTGAACTTTGCCAGATAGATACCGGCCTGCGCGGATGTGGAGAGCGTCTTCGAGCCAAAGGTGATCTCGCCGGTGAATCGCCCGGCCACGTAGCTGTTGCCGGCGTCATCGATCGAAACGGCGTTTGACTCATCGAAGATGATTCCGCCGCCGACCCTCCGCACCCACTGCCATACCTGGGCGTTGAGCGGCATCGAGAGGGAAACGAGGAAGAAGAGAGCCGGGATCAGAAGTGCATATCTATAGCGAAGCATCATGATTCATTCGTTTGTTGAGCGATCATGTCGGGGGATGTTTCAAACGTCCCCAAACATGATCTTACTGATTCGGCCGAAGCTCCACAAGGCGAAAGGGGATGAAGATCGGCCGGCCGGGGATGCCATCGAAGGCGATTATCCCACGGAGTGACGATCCCGGCGACGCCCCATTTCCTATCTTCGCGGAAAAACGATTGCCGCATGCCTATCATTCCCACCTACACCGACGAGCTGATGAACCGCGTGGCGGACTCCTGGTGCCGCCGATACCGTCCCGAATCGATGAACACCGATTGGGGGCAATCGTTGCTGGCGTATGGTCTGCTGGCGGCCGTGAAGACCAACGGCAATATGAACGCGCGGGAATATCTCCGCCGATGGCTTACCTATCATCTGGGAACCGGCGTCCATGTCACCTACTTCGTCGGTTCGTGGAGCATCGGCCTTCTGTTTCCCGACGTTATCGATCTGTTCCCGGAATTCGAGCATCAGCTTCGGGCGCTGGCGGAGAAGATCTACACGTTTATCCTGGAAAAAGCGATCCGCAACGGCCGCCGGGTGATCCTCCACAACGTCGATCTGCCGCATGTCTATATCGATACCATCTACTACGCGGCCCCGGTTCTGGCAAAGCTCGGCTCCATCCTTGGTCGCGATGACTGGCGCGACGACACGCTCCACCAGCTCAGATCGCATCTGGAAATTCTCCGCGATCCGGCGACCGGGTTCTCCATTCATTGCGAGGAAAATCTTTCGGGGCTCCGCTCCCAGGGGGCGTGGGCGCGGGGAAACGGCTGGGTGGCGATGACCTGCGCGGAACTTCTCCCCTTCCTGAAACGGGGCTCCGCCGAATGCAGGGAGGTGGAGAGCATCCTTGAAAATCTGGCCGCGGCGCTTCTCCCCCATCAAACCAGTGAAGGGCTCTGGCGGACCATCATCACCGATCCGACATCATACGAGGAGACCTCGGCATCGGCGATGTACCTTTTCGCGATGGCACGCACATGGCCCGCCGGCTGGCGGCCGCAGGGATACGACAACCCGATACCACGATGCGAGCTGGGACTGCGGTCGTACATCGATGACGATGGCCGGTTCACCGGCTGTTCCGAGGGGACATGGCCGGGAACCATCGAATACTACAAGGGGCTGGCGCGTGGCGAATGGTGGTGGGGAACCGGCGCGTATCTGCTTGCGGCAGCGGAACTGATCAGCGGCACAAACAAAATACGACGATAGGGGGATGGAAGATGGCCTGGATAATGCTTCGGGGGGCGTGCCTCGGCGCGCAATGCGCTGAAGCACGCCCCCGCTGCTATCCGCCGTTGGTTATTTGTTCAGCCCCTCGGGCACGCCCTGCGGATACCGCTGGTTGATGGCGCTCTGAATCTCCTCGATCCGGTGATCCGGGTTGGGATGCGTGCTGAAGAACTCCGGCTGCTTGGAGCCGCCGGATGCCTGCAACGTCTTCATCACCCCGATCATGGCGCGGGGATCGTAGCCCGCGTCCGCCATAAACCGGACGCCGAGCTTGTCCGCCTCCAGCTCATCGGCGCGACCGAACTTCATATCGACCATCTGCCCTATCAGCGCCGCGACCGCCGCCGTCCGCTGCGTGGAGGGATTGTTGGGATCATATGTTGCCATCACCGCCGCGCCGGTCAGCCCCTGCGTCAACTGTGCCTTTGCCATATGCTCGGCGCCGTGCCGCGCCACCACATGGCCTATCTCATGCCCCAGAACCCCCGCCAGCTCCCCTTCCGTGTGGAGTCGCTTCAGCAGCCCCTCGGTGATAAACACCTGCCCTCCCGGAAGCGCGAACGCGTTGATCGTCTGATCATCGGCAAGCACATGGAAATCGAACTTGTACGGCGTCTTCCCCGCGTCGGTGTGCGCCACGATTGCGCCCCCCACCTTGTCGGCCAGCGCCTGCCCGCTCGCGTCGGAGGCCTCGCCGCCGTACTCCTGCGCCATCTGCGGCGCCGCCTGAAGCCCCATGGCTATCTCCTGGTCGGGCGTTACCCCGCCCACATGCTGCTTCTCCTGCGTTACAGGGTTGAATACGCTCGATGTGAAGTATCCGATGATCGATATCACCGCCACGACTATCGCGATAAGGAATCGTCCGCCTTTCATAATCTCTCCCTTCCATGCGACCGAACGCATGGGACTTGACATTGTAGAATCATGCTCATCGATATCTTGCACTCCGCAACTCAACAATCGGACCAACCAACCCCGGCCCGGCTCACAATCGTCCACGGCACGCATGACAACACCGGATATCGCGACCGGAACGCTCGACCTTATCTCCCTTGGCGAATGCCTCGTGGAGTTCAACAGGAGGGATGATGGATCGCTTGCACAGGCATTTGCCGGCGATGCGTTCAATGTCCTTTTCTATGCCGGCCGTCTGGGGCTGCGTACCGGGTTTATCTCCTCCGTCGGCGATGACCTCTTTACGCCGATGATCATCGACGGGATTGAACGCGAGGGGATCGACACTTCCCATCTCCTCCGACCGGAAGGGCTTCGCAATGGACTCTACTTTATCCAGCTTGATGCCAGGGGCGAGTATACGTTCCATTTCTGGCGAGCCGGATCGGCGGCGACCGAGACGCTTCTCCGTTCGGATATCGGCGGGCTTGCGCGATATATCTCCAACGCCAGGGCCTTCATCTTTACCGGCGTCGGGCTGGCGGTGCTGCGTGGTGAGGAACAGCTTGATGAGCTGCTGCGCGGTGTTCATGGCCGGACGCCGATCGTCTTCGACACAAACTACCGGAAGCGCCTCTGGGAATCCCCCGCCGCCTGCGCGCGACGATTCGAGGCGATTCTCCCGTACGTCGATATCCTCCTCCCCACTGAATCCGACCTCGCCGCCATCTACCCCGGCATTCCCCTCGATGATCTCTGCGCGCGCTTTACCGCAATGGGGGTCTCCACCATCGCCGTGAAGCGGGGAGAAAAGGGATGCGCCTATTATCGCGATGGGGTGATATATGCGGTTCCCCCCGAACGGGTGACGCCGATCGACACAACCGGCGCCGGCGATGCCTTTAACGCGGGGTTTCTGGCGGCCATGCTCCGCGGAAGGGATATCGCAGAGTGCTGCCGCATGGGAGAGCGGGTGGCGCGCCATGTGCTGGGAGTGCGCGGGGCAATCGATCCGGCATATCATCCCGAGCCGATCGCATGAGAAGACTGCTACATGGGGACGTTTGAAACGTCCCCCGACGACGTTAACAGCATTCACATGGGGACGTTTGAAACGTCCCCCGACAACGTTCCGATACGCAACCGACCGGAAGCAGCATGAAGGAATCGCGCGGGACCATTATCCATATGATCGGCAACGCCCATCTCGATCCGGCCTGGATGTGGAGCTGGGGGGAGGGGATGGAGGCATTTATCGCCACCTGCCGTTCAGCGCTCGACAGGATGGAGGAGACCCCGGAGTTCATCTTTACATGCAGTTCCGCGGCACATTACCGATGGGTTGAGGAAGTGGAGCCTGAACTGTTCGATGCGATACGGCGTCGCGTGCTGGAGGGGCGCTGGGCGATCGTCGGCGGGTGGTGGACGCAGGCGGACTGTAACCTGCCGTCGGGGGAGGGGTTTGCGCGGCAGGCGCTGCTGGGACAGCGGTATTTCCTGGAGAAGTTCGGTCGCGCGGCGCTTACCGGCTACAGCCCCGATGCGTTCGGGCACGATGCCGGGCTCCCGCAGTTGCTGGCACGCGCAGGCATGACCGGCTATATCTTCTGCCGCCCCGACCCCACGGAGCTTGCGCTCCCCTCCCCTCTCTTCCGCTGGATCGGGGCTGATGGATCGGGCGTGCTGGGCTACCGCGTCCCCTTCCACTACAACATGTACGAGACCTCGGTTCCCAAGAAGGTGGCGGACCTGGAGGATGCTCTGGAGAAAGGTTCCGCGCTTGCGGCGGACGGCGGAACGCTCAGTCGATTTGGCTCGGAATGGATGCTTTTCTACGGCGTTGGAAACCATGGTGGCGGCCCGACCCGTGAGCAGATCGCTCAGATCATCTCCATCGATATCGACCCATCCGCCCCGGCCCTCCTCTTCAGCAATCCCGATCGATTCTTCCGCGCCGTGGAATCGCGGAGCGCCGATTGGACGGTGCCGGAATGGCGCGGCGATCTGCAACTGAACGCCCCCGGCTGCTACTCCGCTCATTCGGAGATCAAGCGGCTTAACCGTCTTGCCGAACATTCGCTGCTGGCAGCCGAACGTCTCTCCGCCCTTGCATCAATCCTCACCGGCTTCCCCTATCCGGCCGCCGATCTGAAACGCGCGTGGGAGGATGTCTGCTTTAATCACTTCCACGATATCCTCTGCGGCGTGGCGATCCGCGAGGCGCTTGATGATGCCATCGGGATGTATGGCGAGGCGCTGACGATCGCCCGGAAAAGCAGTCGCCACGCGCTTCAGCGGCTGGCCCGGTCCATCGATACCGGCGGCGATGGGAGAACGCTGATCGTCTTCAACCCGCATGCGATGGAGATAGCGGCGCACGTCACATTCGAGCTGTGGCACGATATCGACAAAAAGCTCTGGCCCCTGCCGGTGGTAATCCGCGTAACCGACGATGAGGGGAACGATCTCCCCGTCCAGCCTGGTTTTACGTCGGGGAAGATCGGAAAGGACAGAATCGCCGTCATGTTCCCGGTGAGCATCCCGGCGCTGGGATGGCGCTGCTACAGGGTCTTCCACGGAGAGCATTCGCGCGCGGAAACGGAAAACGCCTGCGACGTTATCCCCCCCGACCGGAACGGCGGCACGGCGGTGCTGGAGAATGATCTGCTGCGCGTGGAGATATCGGCGGCGAGCGGCGCCATCACCCGCATATTCCATAAGCCCGATTCCCGCGAGCTGCTGAGCGGGCCGGCGGCCGAGCCGGTGGCAATCAACGATCCGACCGACACATGGGGGCATGGCGTTGAGCGGTTCGATGATATCATCGGAACATTCGGCGGGGCGGAGGTACGGCTGGTGGAGAATGGCCCAACGCACGCCACGGTGCGGGTCGTAAGCCGGTGGCGCGGCTCGTGGATGCAGCAGGATTTCAGGCTCCATCGGGATTCGGTGAAGATCCACGCGGCGGTCAAAATCTTCTGGGGGGAGACCGGCACAATGCTGAAGCTCCGGTTCGCGGCCGCCGTCGCGGAGCCGATGGCCTCATGCGAGAGCGCCTACACCATCACGACAAAGCCGTGCAACGGCATCGAGCGGCCGAAGGGCTCATGGTGCGCCATTCACGAGCGGAGCGGAGCATCAGGCATCGGCATCATCGATAATGCAAAACATGGTTTCAGCGCCGACGGCTCCATCCTTTCCATCACCCTTCTCCGTTCGCCAAGCTACGCCACGCACGATCCCCACCCCTTTCACCCCAATGAGGATCTGGATGTTCTGGATCAGGGGATACAACGGTTCAGCTACATCATCTCCCCCATCCTTTCCCCCGGCTGGCGGGAGGGGCTTTCGCGCGACGCGGCAATGCTTAACGCGCCCCTTTTTGTTCAGTTCGAGTCGGCTCATAAAGGCGCGGAGGGGACGCCGAAGAGGACGTTCGGGGGAGTTATCGTGGAGCCGGGGAATGTGATGATGACGGTGCTGAAGCGGAGCGAGGATGACTGCGGTTGGATTGCGCGGCTATATGAATCGGGGGGCGTGGAGAGCGCTGCAAGCCTTTCGATTCCCATGCTCCGGGCCACATGGCGGGGAACGCTTGCGGCGCATGAGGTGCGAACGTTGCTGATAACCGACGGCGGCGATGTGACCGATACCGATCTGATTGAAACGACGATGCCCGCGACTGTCCAAGGATGATCTGCCGAAAGGCTGCCGCATCTGAGCAAATAATGAATGGCGGGGGACGTTTGAAACGTCCCCGGACGCAGCGGATAACATCCTTCAACAGTCTGCTATGTATTCTCCTGCTCCGGCCGCTCGCGGGCAAGCAGCAGCGCCTCGATCCGTTCCAGCCGTCCGGCAAGCTCCTTGAAGCGCATCACCTCCGGCTCCGGCTTTTTCGGGATAAAGCAGAGGGCACCGCTGGGGTCGAGCACGGCCTCCTCGATATCCTTCAGCGAGGCAAATCCCTGCTTCCGCGCCGCCATCTCAAGCTCGTGCAGCGATATCATCTCCTGGCGGAGCCGCTTCGTCTGGATCTTCCCCTCCATGATCAGATACGCGGAGTTCCCCTCAACCAGCTTTTCGATCCTGCTATGCCCGGTCATAAAACGTACGATCGCATAGTTAAGAATCAGCAGCGTCACCATCCCTATCAACCCGCCGCTCACGGAGTTATCGGAGCCGATAATCGCGTTCTGCACCGTATTTGAAAGGGTGAGAAGCACCACCAGATCGAACGTGTTCAATTGTGCCAGCTCCCGCTTTCCGGCCAGCCTGAGCCCGACGACAAGGGCGATATAGACGATGATGGGCCTGATGATCTTCTCGATCACCGGAAGCTCGACATGAAACATGCTGGTGAGAATGCCACCGTCCATTGCGTTCCCCGGATGCGTTTACTGTACGAAAGGATATCCAACGGCGCACCCCAGCGCCCGATGAAGCAACCTCGATAACGGAGGGAAATTACCCTATTCCCACCGCGCAGCCGCGCATCACCGGATCTATCCCGCTCCCGGCCTGTGCTCCCCCTCCCACGGATCGCGCACGGAGTTCAACGTCATCTCAATCGCCCCTCCGGGGTTGACGATCCCGTGGCCCTGGACTTCGGAGGGGATATCGGTGAGGAGCATCGCGGTGGTTGAGAGGATCTCCTTCACCTCGGCCGGATTCAGGTTCGGGCGGGCTTCGAGCATCTGGGCGACGATTGAGCTGACGATCGGCGCGGCGAACGAGGTTCCATCCACATGCTTGTAATCGGGGGTGATCAGCTTTTCGGCGGCAATCCGGCTCAACACGATGGAACGGGCCAGCACCGGCCGCGTGCGCGCCTTCCGCAGCCGTTCGCCAACCGGCGTCAGCGGGGCCAGCACCGGAATCAGTCTCTTCAGCTCGCGATCGTCCGCGACCGCAAGGCTGAAGAGCGCTTCGGCCTCCAGCTTGACGGCGGTGCGGGGGAGAATCGGGGCGGCAACCCAGATCGCGGGGGCCAGCAGCTCGGGTTTGATGCCGCTTCCGGGGAGCGAGCCATAGGAGCTATGCCACAGCTCGCGGCGCATCCACTCGGTGGAATTATGATCGTTATAGCCACCGACCGTAATCGCCGACGGAGCGGAGCCGGGGGGCCTGATAGGCTGCGATGGGTTGTTGCCGGATGCCGCCACAATCACAACGCCGCTGGCCGAAAGCTCCTCCACCAGCGCAATCACCGGATGATCCAGCGATTGCGCGATCTCATCGACGCCGAGGGAGAGGTTGACGATTCTGATATCATATCGCTCACGGTTTGCCCTGATCCACTGGAGCGCCCGCACAACCTGCGGGGTTCTGATACGGTAGTTCGGCGTCATCGCCCTGATCAGCACCAGCCGCGCGTCGCTGGCGATACCGCGGTAGCGGCCGTGCGAGAGATACCCGTTGCCGGCGGCTGATGAAGCGGCCATTGTTCCGTGCCACGCCGGGATGCGCGGGTTGCCAAGGCCGGCGCGGGAGATGTCCCTGACCTCGCGGTTGCGGACGGCATCGTACATCGCCACGATGCGGTTGCGTGGAAGGATAAGATCGGGATGGGGATAGAAGCCGCTATCGACAAAGGCGATGGTAACGCCACGGCCGGTGAAACGGAGATCGGCATTCATCCTGATCGGCGTTGTCAGGATCGGCGTAAGGCCAAGCGACAGGTCGATATAATGCGCCTGCCCATCCTCAATCTGAAGCTGCGCGCGTTGCAGCTCCTGTTCGCTCCGCTCCAGACAATCGCGGTGAATCCGCCGGGCAAGATCAAGCTCGGGATGAGCAATGCGGATATAGCCGATCAGAAGATCGCGCTGATCGGTCTCGTAATCGAAGATGCCGATCAGTTCGGACGGATCGGGGATGTTCTCCTCTTCCTCGCAGAGCGGGCATGGCGGGACATCCGGCAACGGCACACCATCGGCCGACGCGCGAACCATCTCCGTCGGCATCGCGAATTCCCGCGGCTTCAGTATCTTTTTCAACGGTATCTTCCGGCTCATTCCCATTCCATTATCAAGATCCCCGGCAGGCGCCGTCCCCGTCCAACGCCGGGCGAGGTCTCCGGCGGCATGCTTCATCCGTATAAAGATCAACCGCCGTCATGAATCATCAAACCAGTTCACAACGCGTTACCGCCACCGGCATGGAGCTGCATCGTTGTTTCTACGCCATCCGGCTGGCGCCGGAGGCCAATGCCTATCTGGCGGAGATGATCGGCCAGTTGAGCGGGCATCCAACCCACGTCCGCTGGGTTCCGGAGCGGAACATCCATATCACGCTCCGATTTCTCGGCGAAATCACCGCCGATCAGCTTCGGAGGGCGGGGGAGATCGATATCCCGGCCGATGCGTTCCACGGCTTCTCCCTCCGCGCCAGCGGCCTTGGCGCCTTTCCGATGTTGCGGGCGCCGAAAGTATTCTGGGCAGGCGTGGCCGGGGAGACCGGGCAGGACGGCGATCGGCTCCTCCACGTGCAGGAGCGGACGGAGCGGCATGCACGGGGGATGGGACTGCAACCGGAGGGGCGGCGTTACCGACCGCATATCACCCTGGGAAGAATTTCCCGGCCGCTGGACGGTCTGCGTGAACTGGTGGATGATATCATCGGGAGGGAGTGCCTGTCGCCATACAGTCACGTTGGGGAGATGGTGCTGATGCGGAGCACGCTTTCGGGGACCGGATCGGCGTACGAGGTGCTGCGGAGCTGGAGGCTGGGATAGCGCCGGAACCGGTGGAGGAATCTAATCCTCCTCAAAGTGGACCAGCTTCCCCTGAAGACGCTTCAGGAGGAGCGCGCGGGCGCGGAAGAGATGGGCCTTGACGGTGCCGAGCGGGAGCTCGAGCTTCCGGGCAATATCGGCGTACTCCATCTCCTGCGTATGCCGCAGCTCGATAACGATGCGGTACTTCTCCGGCAGATTCCTGATGGCATCCTGAAGCACGGCGGTCCGCTCGGCGGAGGTAAGGGGCACATCCGGACGGATGGCGCTGGGATCGGCGATCTCCATATGCACCTCACCATCATGAGTCTGCACCGGGGCATCGATCGAAACGGTCTTCAGCCGCCGCTTTCTGAGATAATCGATGCAGTTGTTCGAGGCGATCTTGTAGAGCCAGGTGGAGAATGCATACTCCGTGTTAAAGCTCCGAAGCGAGTTAAACGCCTTGATAAAGGCCTCCTGCGTCAGATCCTCGGCATCGTTCTTATCGCGGATCATCCGGCTGAGCATCACCTCGATCGAACGCCAGTACTTGTTGCGGAGGCGGGCATAGGCGGATTGATCCCCCTGAAGCGCGCGGGCCACAAGGTCATAATCCTCCTGGCGGCTCCTGAGCTGCCGCTCCTCTTTCGATATGGTCTCACGATTTGGCATATCGCGCCGAAGTTAGCGCTTTTTGCGAGACCGGCATCCTGATGAATTTCGGAAGGGGGGCTCTGTTTACGATTCGACAAGGATTTGGCGACCGCGGGGGACCGGCCGGCGGTTCACCCCGACAATCCCCCGAAATAAAACAGGCCGGTCGCACCATAGCGACCGGCCACTGAAACTGCCTC
>JBDSJW010000055.1:0-15348 GCA_039917235.1 Kapaibacterium sp. (SeqCode)
AGTGGAGGAGCGGGTGATGGGGGCCACGGAGTTGATCTTCACGGTATTCTTCTCGGGAATCCGAAGAGCAAATGTCGCGCCGTCGGGGGAGGTTTCAAACCTCCCCAATAACGCAAACGCGGGGGACGCTTGAAACGTCCCCCGACTGGAATGTGACTGGACAAAACATCACCGGAGATAATCGATGGAGACAATCGAGCATCGGCGACGGTTGATACGGATTCTTCAGAATGCCTATTCGGGCGAACAGGCCGCGGCGTATGCCTACAGAGGACACTGGAAATCGCTGGGACGGCATCCCGAGTTCAAGGAGATCCAGCGGATCGAGGCGGAGGAGTGGTATCACCGCGAGGAGGTAGGGAGGATGCTGAGGGAGATGGGCGCCCGCCCGGTACAGTGGAGCGAGATCCGAACGTGGATCATCGGCCGGACGCTCGGGGTTGCCTGCCACCTTATCGGATGGTTCCTGCCGATGTATTTCGCCGGTCGCCTGGAACGCGGAAACGCCGCCGAATACGATTATGCCGCCAATCACGCCACAGCCCTCAACCTCCCCGATTACGCCCGCGAGCTTACCGTGATGGCCGATGTTGAACGGGAACACGAGATCTATTTCCGAAGCGTTATCGCCGGCCACCCCATGCTTCCAAGAATGAAGAAACTGTTCGGATGGGGATAGATAACCCGTGTTATAAATTTCCCGGATCGTGAGATTACCTTTTCGCAACATGGCGGCTGTCGGGCGCTCCGGGCGTGCCCCGCAGGCCGCGGAGTGATATGTTTGTGATGTCCTGAAATCCGAGATCGGATCGGTTTTCTGAACCACGGAAAAGTGGAGGGAACGATGAACATCCCAACAGCCAGTTCTGGAACATACACGGTGATCACGCCGGCGCGCGCCCGATTCGGGTAACGCCGGTTTTTTTATACCCATTTCCAACGGAGCAACTGATGGATACGCATGGCGGCGATTCAACGGGATTTCACGGAGGCGGTGGCTGGCACGATGGCGGCGCGCATCATGGTGGTGACCATTACGGCGGCGATATATCCGGCGGCGGCGATGGCTCCCCCTGGTCAGCATCCGCCCTGCACGATGGCGGAATTACCAGGAATGGGGAATGGAGTAGAAGCCGGTATTACCAGGATATCTGCGACCGATTTCTCCCGCGGCAGAGAAACAACGCAAGCGGGTTGCGGATTATGCTTGTGCTGCTGGCGATGCTCATCACCTATCCCTGGATCTGGATCTACTACCAACTCAGAAAATTCGGGGAGTGGTTTGTACCGCTGGAGTAAGCCGGGCGGGAGAAGTTGTTCTTCCGATTGACTTCATCACTGCAATCGCGTCGGCACCTCCCGGTAGAGAAGCTGGTGCCGTATCGACGCATCGGCGAACGATTCCGGCATCCGGTACTGTTCCAGAAGTAGATCGTTGATGGCCTGCCGGACCTGATGCGCGCAGGTGTTGGCCCCCACGCGACCAACGCCGGTTCCAAGCCCTGGAATCGCAATCGTCCTGATCGCATCGGCCACCTTTGTTCCTTTCGCCGGCCCGTCGGAAATCACTCCATGCTTTCCCAGCAGAAAAACCGCGCGCGCCGCCAGATAGGGGTGGACCGAATTCTCCAGGGCCATCGGGACGCGCATTGTGGGGGCGATAATCATATACGGTATTTGCGTATTCCCCGTCGCCACGATATCCGCCGTCCCCACCAGCAGCTCGCCATGATGATGATCCCGAATCCTTTCCCGCACGCGCATCTCCAGATCGCGACCGAAATGATCGGTGTAGATGGCGTCGATGCCGCCATCCATAAACCCGTAGCTGTTGGCCGGGCTTACCACCGCGTCGCATTCCAGATCGAGGATGGAGCCGCGATGGATCGTCACGAAATTGAGATCGCCGCAGAAGCTCTCCCATGCGTATGCAAGCGGCTCATCAATGGCCGTCAGAATTATCTTCATAAAATTCACTCCCCGCCAGACTCTATTTTTCTCGGAATTTTAATAACGATTGCGCCGATGAATGTACCGATTTTCCTGATCGCCGCCCCGTGATCAATCTGATAAATATGTCGCCGGCATTCCGCGGATGATCTCGGTGCCATCCCCGAAATATCCAGTCCGGTGAATCTCCGCGACGGCATTTTTACCCCCTTGAAACGTCGCGACGAAATAACCGCGACATCGATTGATATCCTTTCGCGGCACTCTCAGGCGTATGCGGAACGGGGCGGGATAAACCCCCCGGTGGCCGATTCCTAAGTATTTTCTACGTAATGACATTGCATCGGCTTCACCGTATGTTCGTGGTTGTAGGGGATGTTCCTGTTCTTCGCGAAGACGAACGTGGAGAGCGGGAATGCCGATCGGCGGACTCTGGCGAATTGACTGTTTTGCTTGGATTGCGGAAAATTTGTTTGCAATCATCGGTTAGTCGGTAGTATGTTCGCCGGGCATCGTTCTTTCCCGATCATTGTAATCCGGCTCCGGTGATCCTCACCGGCCGATATTCCGGATCGCGTGGGAAGGGGTGATGTTTCCCGGTCCACATCGCGGAATGCCATCCATAGGCGATGAATAGTGATATCGGCGGCCGGCCATCAATAATATGGCCGGGATTGACGAACGTGAAATCACTTATTCGGCCCGATGATTCAGTCTCAGCCAGTAGATTCGTTATTGTCCACTATTGTTCTCCGATGCCAGTGTAATTCACCAGTATTTCTATTGCGCCGGCGTCCTCCCTCATTACTGATTCTCAACAATGCTCCCCCACTGATTCATCCTCGCGGATGAATATTCGCCGTATTTCCAGGCGTGGACTGCCCATGCCTTCACGATATCCGGCACGGGAAAATTATATCCTCTTCATAGGCCGGCATTTTCTCGAATGTCGAAAATGAAGGGATGTTTCCCCGGAATATCGTGATGCAAATTCGGGATCGAGAGTTTTCCGGCGGAATTGATCTTCCGGCTGAAAACTCGACGTGACGGTTACGACCAGACCGAACGTCCGCGATGCTCCCGTGGCGCGTGGCTTTATGTCCCACGTTGTCGCGATGGCACGGACGCCGGCATCCATCGGCATCGGCCCCATTTTCTGATTGCCCGGATTATCCAGCAACTATTCTCCTTCACGGTGGAGTATCGGAGTTTCATTATGCGAATTGGCGATTGCGTACGCACGAATTTCGTTCGACCCCTCCTTATCTTTTCCATCCTTGTCGGCGGCGCCGGAACGGTGTTCGCGCAGCCCAAGGTGCAGCGGCAGGTGACGGCGCATGTTGTCGCGCTTGACCAGCCGATTATGTACAACCGCATGGGGGCAACGCAGCCGGCCGGCATGATCTTCGCGCTTCAGCGCGACGTGTCGATGATCAATTCCAGCAAGGGGTATATTCCTGGAAATGTCTACCTCCGTGAAGGAAAGCGTCCCCGTCCGATCGTCCTCCGCCTGAATCAGGGGGATCAGCTGACGGTCTATTTCACCAACTGCCTTACCCCGAATACGCCGACGGCGCAGCTCAAGCCGTTCCCCCCCGATTCCGTGGCCCTCGGCACCGTGGCCGCTGGAAAATCGGCCACCGCGCCGCTTACACGCTGGGCGGGGCTCCATGCGATGGGGATGGAGGTTGTTTCCGGCATAACCGACGATGGATCGTGGGCCGGGACCAACCCGAACGGGCTGGTGGCCCCCGGTCAGAGTACGATCTACAAGACATTCGCGGAGCAGGAGGGGAGCTTTCTTCTCTTCAGCACCGCCGCCAATCTGGGAGGGCCGAACGGTAAGGGCAGCCCGAACGATAATGCCGGCCAGCTTGAGATGGGGATGTTCGGCACGCTGGTGGTGGAGCCGACCGGGGCCGAGTGGTATCGCAGCCAGGTGGCGCGGACCGATATGCTTGCCGCCGCCACGAAATGGGTGAACGAACAGGGACAGCCGGTGCCGACCGGGACCGGCCTGCCGATCATCAATTATGGCGCAACCTACACAAGCGGCTCGTTCTCCGGGTCGCCCGTGCTGAGCATGCTCCAGACCTTCAAGAAATCGTACGCGGCCGATTCCAACGAGATCATCTACAGTGATCTCACGGCGGTGATTACCGGGCCGAATGCCGGGCGTTTTCCCACCAGCAACCCAAGCCCGTCGTTCTATCCCAACCCCGCCTATCCCGATCGGTTTCAGCCGTATCGCGAGGTGGTGATTCATTACCACGAGGCGCAGAGCGCCGTGCAGGCCTTTCCGATCTTCTACAACCCATCGATGACCAACGTGGTGGGGGCGGGGGCCGATAAGTTCGCCATCAACTATGGCACCGGCGGCATCGGGGCGGAGATCTACGGAAACCGCATCGGCGTGGGGCCGATGGCGAACTGCGTGGACTGCGCGTATGAGGAGTTCTTCCTGAGCGCCTGGGCCGTGGGCGATCCCGCGATGATCGTCGATGTCCCCGCCAACGCCTCCGGCACATCTCAGAGCGCGGTTAACGCCACGCTCAACGCGATGTGGCTGGACGGCATCGCCAACAAATCGACCGGGACCGAGCCGCCGATCGACAGTGCGAACAACGGCTACAAGGCGACGAAGGCGTTCTACCCGGATGATCCCTCGAACGTCTATCACAGCTACATGGATGATCATATCAAGTTCCGCATCAGCCATGGCGGGGCCTTTATCACCCATGTCCACCATCAGCACGCGCACCAGTGGCTCCACACGCCCAACAGCGACAACAGCGAATATCTCGACAGCCAGACGCTGAGCCCGGGGAGCAGCTTTACGCTTGAGATGGTTTATGGCGGCAGCGGCAACAGAAACAAGACCGTTGGCGACCAGATCTTCCACTGCCATTTCTATCCGCACTTCGCGGAGGGGATGTGGGGGATGTGGCGGGTTCATGATGTGTTCGAGGCGGGCACGCAGCTCGACGGCAACGGCCGTCCCGTCCCCGGCAGCCGCGCGCTTCCGGACGCTGAGATCAAGACCGGCACGCCGATCCCGGCCCTGGTTCCGATGCCGACCATCGCGATGGCTCCGATCCCGGCAGCCGTCTCCATCAGCCAGTTGAACGGGCAGATCGTGATTAACGATACAACCCGCAGCCCCGGCTTCCCGTTCTATATCCCCGGCATCGCCGGCAGCCGCGCGCCGCATCCTCCGATGGACTTCGCGCAGGGAACCATCTATGATTCCACCGGCAAGCCGAGCGGCACCGGAGCGCTCGATGGCGGCCTGCCACGGCATGTGATCGCCGGTGGCGTTGTGGAGTTCCATAACGAGTCGGCTACCGACTGGACGAAGATCATAGGCGATCTGGTGGCGATTGTGCTGCCGGAGAATGGAACGCCGGTGGAGCAGATAGCGATGGCAACCCACGCCGTCCGCAACCACCAGACAGTAACTCCCGACGGCGGGACGCCCGCCACCTTTGTGCTGAACGGCCGTCCGCCGGTCTCCGGCGCCCCGTTCGCCGATCCGGCCGTCAACGATGCCGGCCAGCCGGTCGGCACCAAGCGGGTCTACAAGGCGGCCGTGATCCAGCGCGACGCGGTCCTGAACAGGAAGGGATGGCATATGCCGCAGCAGCGGATGATCACCCTCTGGGACGATGTTGCCCCAACGGTGAGCGGGTCGCGCCCGCCGCAGCCTTTCTTCTTCCGCGCCAACTCCGATGAGTACGTGGAGTTCTGGCACACGAACCTGGTGCCGGAGTATTACGAGCTTGATGATTTTCAGGTACGGACGCCAACCGATATTCTGGGCCAGCATATCCATCTGGTGAAGTTCGATGTAACCGCGTCCGACGGCGCGTCCAACGGGTTCAACTACGAGGATGGGACGTTCAGCCCCGATGTGGTTCGCGAGCGGATCAGCGGGATCAACAACGGTGGGAAGCAGTATGCCTACAAGTTCGTTTCCGGCGCTCCGGTCAGCGATACCACCAGGTACACGCAGAACACCACGCCGCTGAAGCCGCAGTTCCCGAACCCCGTCTGGGGGAAGCCCCCCAGCTACAACAACCAGAGCTGGGTCGGCGCGCAGACCACTATCCAGCGCTGGTTTGCCGATCCGCTTGTGAACAACAACGGGTTCGACCGGACGCTTACCACGGTCTTTACGCACGATCACTACGGCCCATCCACGCACCAGCAGGCGGGGCTTTACGCCGGGCTGCTGATCGAGCCACAGGGCTCCACCTGGTTTGACCCGATCTCCGGCCAGCAGATGGGAGGTCGTGCCGATGATGGTGGTCCCACAAGCTGGCAGGCGAATATCGTCGGTCAGAGCTCATCCAAGAGCTACAGGGAGTTCGCGCTGGAGTTCCAGGATCTCCAGCTTGCGTACTTCGCCAACAGCATCAACACGATGAACCCCTATCCTGTCTTCCCCGGAACCGCCACCCCCGCGTTCAAGGCAGCGGTGGCGCAATACACTGGATGGAGCAGCCAGAGTCAGTCGATCAACTCTCCGGCCAACGGCGCGCAGCTTATCAGCGGCAACAGCGCCGGCACCTACTCGCTCAACTACCGTAACGAGCCGGTTCCGCTCCGTATCGGCGCCACCAGCGGCGTGACGCCGCCGAATAGCGGGACCGTGATGCCCGCGCCGGGACTGGCCGGGGATATGGCCTACGCGTTTGTGACCGATACAAGCGTGGTGAAGCGGTACGATCCCGCATTCAACAGCCAGCCGGCCCTCGGCTCGAATATCACAAGCGGCTCCACCTTCACCTATCCGACCACGGCACTGACGCCGGGGATGACGCCGGGCGATCCGTTTACGCCGCTGCTTCGCGCTTACCAGAATGACAGCATTCAGATCCGCACGCTTGTGGGGGCGCATCTGCTGACGCACGTCTTCAACCTGAACGGGCTCCGCTGGCTCTTTGAGCCGGCATTTGCCAACTCCGGCTACAAGTCCAGCCAGGAGATGTCGCTTTCGGAGCATTTCGAGATGTTCTTCAAGCTGCCGGTGACGCCGCGTCAGCCGCAGACGGCATCAACCGATTATCTCTATCGCCCAAGCTCCGACGCCCAGGGGATGATTAACGGCGTATGGGGGCTGATGCGTGCCTATCCCAACCAGACCAAGCTGCCCGATCTGCTTCCGCTTCCGAACAATCCCACGGGGGGATATGCCTCGGGTCCGCAGGGCTGCGGATGCCCGCCATCCGGCGCTCCGCTCCGCTACGATACGGTGGTGGCGCTCTCCGCACGGCAGGCGCTGAAGAGTGCTGGCGGCGCGCTTGTCTACAATTCCAGAACCGGCTTCACTGATCCCAACGCGCTGATGTTCTTCCGTCAGCAGGATGTGGATACCACGACCTGGCAGCTTAAATCCACATCGAACGTGGAGCCGCTTATCCTCCGCGCACGGGCCGGCGACTGCTACAAGGTGACGGTAAAGAACCGGTTCAATCCGGCCGATTCGGCGTTCCTGAAGACGGTCTCCACGGAGCAGTTCGAGAACAACCAGATCGGCTCATCGTTCGCCATGACCGCGTCGAAATCGGTCTCGCTCAGCCCCGAACTGGTCTCGATGAACGTGACCACGGACTACGGTTACAACGTCGGCCTGAACCCGATTCAGACGGTTACGCCGGGAAGCGACAGGACATACTCATGGTACATGGGCGTCTGGAGGACGAACACCGGAACACAGACCGCCGTCCCGGTCGAATTCGGCACGGTGCCGCTTCTTGCTCCCGATCCGCTGGTGCAGTACACAAGCGGTCTGTATGGCACGCTGATCGTCGAGCCGCAGTCATCGCTTTGGACGGAGGATGCCAACTCGCATGCGTCGGCAACGGTCACATCCGCCTCCAAGACCACGCTCTTCCGGGAGTTTGTGATGGTGCATAGCGATGGTGTGACAAGTGGCGGGAAGAGCTCGCAGTCGGGCACCAACACGATGGCGGTGAACTATCGCACCGAGCCTATCATCAGCCGGTATCCCTCCGGCACCAACAGCAACCTGAATCTGACCGATATCTCCGCGGCGCTCACCGATTCGCTGGTGGGAGGCCCGCCGCAGACGCCGACATTCGTGGCCTTTGCCGGCGAGCCGCTCCGCATCCGTCTGATGACGCCGAACAGCTCCGGCAACGAGGTTATCTGGACGCTGCACGGCCACGTGTGGCAGGAGGAGCCGTATACGAACGGGTCCACCGCAATCGGCCGGAACGATACATCGCAGTGGCAGGGCTCGCGCCCGCAGTTGAACGCGCTTACGGCCTACGATCTGCCGATCAGCAGCGCCGGCGGTGCATTCAAGCAGCCGGGGGAGTATATCTATCGCTCCTACATCCAGAAGAATTTCAGCGTCGGCTCATGGGGGCTGGTGAAGGTTACACCGGTGGGGGCAAATGATGCAATCGCCGTCACCGATGCCGAGGTGAACGCCAGCGGAGTGAACCTGAAGGGGACCAACACGGTAAGCCCTGGCACCGGCTCGTTTGCGCGGCAGGTGAAGGTTTTCGCGGTGCTCGGGAAGGAGCGGCAGGAGGTGGGAACCGCCAATGTCGATCCGAAGACTGGAATGTGGACCCTGAAGGGGACCAACAAGGCGCTGGTGCAGGCGGTGCAGAAGGGGGGAGCGATTTCCGTGGAGTCGGATCGTGGAGGAAAGAAGGCATATTCCATAATGGCGGTGAAGCGGATCGATGCCCAGAATCCACCGGCGCGCACCGCGCTGCCGGCCCCGCGGGCGCCGCATACCAGCAATCGTGGTCAGCTGCCGCCGGGTGAGAAGCCGTAGATCATAGCGTGATCGTAGTGACGGGTGTAAGGGCGGGTGTAAGGGCGGGTGTAAGGGCGGGTTTCAAACCCGCCCCGACGGTCGCCACCGACGGTCGCTCCTACATCGCCGGACACAGACCGGATCGCGAATCGTACAGCGTTCAAAGAGGCTATTGTGGTGATGAGATCGTTCCTTGTGTGTGGCGGAGCAACCCGGCATCGCTCCCTGTTCGCGGCTCTGATGATCGTGGCGCTTGCCTCGATCCCGGTGCTGGCGCAGGGGAGCGGGCCGTATCGGCGGAGCGTGGTGGATCAGGGAATCCGGGTTGTCCTCTCGATCGATCATATCGATCCGGGGAAGCCGGCCGGTCTCTTCAGGGAGGGGGACGATGTCCGCTTCCGGTTTACGATCTCCGATACCGCGAGTGGGAAGCCGGTGCAGGGGGCGTCCCCGGCGGCCTGGATGGACCCGCATCGCCCGGAGGAGGAGGGATCGCCGAAATCCTGTTCGGAAAAAGTCGCCCGCTTCCTCGGCGGCAGTTATCTGAGCCGCGCGGAGCTTGACCTCAACGTCTACTACGTGCTGGTGATGAACGATGACGCCACCATCACCGTCGTCGATCCCCTCTTCGGGTTCGGCTCCACCAAGCTCTTGGCGCTTGTGCAGCTTGCAAGCTCCGGCAAGGACTGGGCGATGACATCGCGGGAGGATCGGGTCTTTGTGTCGATGCCCGATTCCCACGCGGTGGCGGTTGTGCGGACCGATTCGTGGAAGGTGGAGAAGAATATCGATATCGTCGTGGCGCCGTACAGAACCGTCCTTCAGCCGGACGGGCGCTATCTATGGGTCGGCTGCGATGATGGCGATGCCGAGCATTCCGGCGTGGCGGTGATCGATGTGGAGGCGGGCCGGCTTGCCGCCAGAATACCGACCGGGCGAGGCCATCACGATATCGTGGTGGATGATGAGGGGCGGTTTGCGTATGTGACCAACAGCGTGGATGGGACCATCTCGGTGATCGATGCGCGGAAGCTGCTGAAGCTGCGCGATCTGCCGGCGGGGGCGCGCCCCGTCTCCATCTCCTACTCCGCCGTTGCCCGCGCCGCGTACGCGGTGGACGAAGTCTCCGGCGACGTCACCGCGGTCGATGGCGCGCGCGATCGTTCGGTCGGCCATATCAGGAGCGAGCTGGGGGCCGTGCAGATAGGGTTTGCGCCGGGGGGACGTTTCGGTTTTATCGTCGATCCCATCACCAATCGTATCCATATCCTGGATGCCTCCAGCAATAGAATCGTCCAGAGCGGCAAGGTGGATTCCATGCCGGAGTCGGTCTTCTTCTCCGCCGGGCTGGCCTATGTCCGCCACGCGAAGAGCGAGCTGATTCTGATGATCCCGCTCGATCAGATCGGGCACGAAGGGGAGCCCATCCCTGTGGTCGATCTCCCCGGCGGACAGCATCCGGCCGGGACATGCGCTCATCCCACGCTGGCGGCCGGAATCGTTCAGGCCCCCGGCGATAACGCCGTGCTGATCGCCAACCCGCTTGACAAGGCAGTGTATTATTATACCGAGGGGATGGCCGCGCCGATCGGGAGCTTCAGCAACTACGGCCGCGAGGCGCGCGCCGTGCAGGTGGTGGACAGAAGCCTTCGGGAGCGCTCCCCCGGCGTCTACGAAACCATCGCCAAGTTGGGGCATTCCGGCCCGTACGATATCCCCTTCTTTCTGGATGCCCCGCGCCTGATCCATTGTTTCGACATGGCGATAGAGGGGGATTCCGCGATCGAGCGCCAGCGTGCCCGGAAGATCGTCGGCCCGCTCGCCGTGGAGCATCTGACGAAAGGATCGATGGTCCCGGCCGGCACGGAGTTCACGCTCCGGTTCAGGCTTACCGATATCGCCACCGGCAAGCCGGTTGTGGGGGCGAACGACGTTACGCTGGTCAGCGTCCTCTCGCCGGGAACGCGACGAAGCGATGCCCCGGCCACGGAAACGGCGGAGCCTGGAATCTATCAGGTTACCATGCGGCTGTCGCAGCCCGGTGCCTACTATCTCTATGTCGGCTGCCAGTCGCACGGGCTGACGATCGATAATCCCCAGTTCAGGGTGCTTGACGTCACCCGGAGCATCATCTCCCAGGAACAACATGAGAGCCGTTGATATCTCCTCGCGACGCGCGTGCGTCATCATCCTTCCGTTCCTCCTTGCCGCCATTCTCCTCCCCGTTGCCATGTACGGGCAGAGCGGGAAAAAGAAGGGGGTGCCGTCATGCTGCGCCCCCGCCGCCGGAGCATCCACGAAGGTGGCCGTCGCGGCCGGAGGGGTGGAGTTCCCTGATGTAACGCTGCTGGACCAGAATGGCGACCGGCGGCGCGTCCGCGATCTGGTGGCGGGGAAGGTGGTGGTGATGAATTTTATCTTTACGACATGCACAACCATCTGCCCGCCGATGGGAGCTAACTTCGTGAAGCTCAAGGGGATGCTCGGCGATCGCGTGGGGAAGGATGTTGTGATGATCTCCGTGAGCATCGATCCCACCACCGACACCCCCGCGCGGCTGAAGGCGTGGAGCGAGAAATTCAACGGCGGAGCCGGCTGGACGCTTCTCACCGGCGAAAAGCGGGACGTGGATAATCTCCTCAAAAAGCTGAAGGTCTTCTCGCCGGTAAAGGAGGAGCATGCGCCGATTGTGCTGATCGGGAAGGAGGGATCGGGGAACTGGATACGGGCAAACGGCCTTGCCAGCCCGGACAAGCTGGCGGCTATCATCCGCGGCCGCCTTGCCGATGCGTCGTCGGAGTTCGCGCGCGATCCCGTGCGCCGCGTTGTGAATATGGAGTCGGCGTCCCGGGAGGAGAACCCCGAGCTGAAGTACTTCACCGATGTGAAGCTGAAGAATCAGTATGGCGAGGAGATGCGCCTCTACTCCGATCTGCTCCGGGGGAAGATTGTGGTGATCAACCCGTTCTTCTCCGAGTGTACCGGAAGCTGTCCGGTGATGAACACCACCATGGAGCAGTTGCAGAGCTACCTTGGCGATCGCGTGGGGAAGGATGTGGAGCTGATCTCGATCACCGTCGATCCGGCCAACGATACGCCGGAGAAGCTGGCCGCCTACGCCGAGCGGTTCCACGCAAAGCGCGGCTGGTACTTTCTTTCCGGCGACCCGGCAAATGTGGATCTGGCGCTGAAGAAGTTCGGCCAGCAGGTGGATGTGCGGGAGAATCACAAGACCATCATGCTGATCGGGAATATCCCCACGCGTCTCTGGAAGAAGGTGAACGGCCTGGCGCCGCCGAAGGATATCATCAGCGTGCTGGAGAAAGTGCTTCACGATAAAGGACAAGAGAATAAAGGGACTGATAAATGACCCCCCTCCCCCCCAGGAAGATCGCTCGCGGACTCTTCTGCGCGCTGCTGCTGATTCCTCCGCTCCTTGTCGGGCTGACGGCGGGCGCCCCCCCCGGCGATGCCACGCCCGAGGAGAAGGGGAAGCGGATCTATACATCCGGCACCGGATCATCCGCGAAGCCGATCATCGCTGTTCTCTCCGGTGCTGAAGTCCCCGCCTCCGTTCTGCCGTGCAAAAGCTGCCACGGCACCGATGGCAAGGGGCGTCCCGAGGGGGGAATCAGGCCGGCCAATATCACCGCGGATGCGCTCGGCGCCGAGTACCGCGATGAAAGCTCCTCCGGCGGGCGGAAGCGTCCCGCGTACGACGAGCGGAAGCTGAAGCGGGCGATCACCATGGGGATCGATGCCGGCGGGAATGAGCTTCACAGCGCCATGCCCCGCTACCGGATGAGCGCAGAGGATATGGCGAACCTTGTGGCCTACCTGAAGGTGCTTGGCCGGGAACATGAGACCGGGCTGACCGATTCGACGATCGATGTGGGGGCGCCGATCGGCGCGCATGATGCCGCCGGAGACGCGGCGCTCGCGGCGGTCCGTGCCTATTTCGATCAGGTCAACAGCGGCGGCGGGATCTACAATCGCGCGCTGCTGCTCCACACCGATGAAGCGGGGGGCGGCGCGTTTGCCATGCTGAACTGCCTGGCCGCGGGCGGTTCTCCGGCCGATGCCGATCCCACGCTCCCGATCATCGGCATGACGGCCGGGACGGATGCGGAGCCGTCGGGCGGTGGATCGGTCTTCTATCTCATGCCGGGGATAGCGCGCCAGGCGTGGGCGCTGACACGGTACGCCCATGAGAATTTCAGCGGACGTCTGGCGATTGTTCATCCATCCGGCGAGCGCTGGAGCAGGCTGGCCGCCGCGATGATCGATGACTGCCGCCAGCACGGTGGCGCCGATGTCGTGGCCGGCAATGCGGACCCGGCGCGGATTGCGAATATGCTGGATCGGGATCATCCATCGGCGGTTGTCCTGGTCGATCCGTCGCTGGCGGAGTTCGAGCGCCTTCCGGCTGTCGCGGGGAATGCCCACCCTCCGGCGGTTCTGATGCCGGCCGTCTTTTTCGACCCGACCGCACTGATGAAGGAGGGAGTCTATCTCTCCTCGCCCGCATGGATTTCATCGGTATCGCGGGGGGATATGGCGGGGTATGCGCGGCTTCGCGAGAAGTACGGGCTGCCGGGGGATCATGTCGGCAGCCAGCTTATGGCGCTTGCCGGCGCCAGGATTCTGGTGGAGGGGTTGAAGCGCTCCGGCCGCGATCTCAGCCGCGAGGCGCTGGTGGCGCAACTCCAGCAACTGTACGAGTTCGGCACGGGGTTTATCCCCCCCGTCACCTACGGCCCCAATCGGAGGGTCGGATCGGATAGCATTTATATCATCTCAATCGACCCTTCGCTGAAGGGATCGAAGGTCGTCGGCAGTTATCGAAGCCCCGCAACGATGGGGAGCGAATAACCCTGGCAGACTGTTGAAGGAGATCATCGAACAGTCTGCGCCTTCGGAAGTAATTCAACAGGCTACCAGCATTATCGGAAGGTACTATCGTGATAGCAGCATCGCTCATCGCCACGCTTGCCACGCCATCAGGGGGTGACGAGCCATTTCGCGCACTCCCCCGATCGGCGCGGTGGATGGAGGTGCGCGCACGTCAGGCTGGGAACCCGGGCGCCGACTGGCTTCGGGGGCGGTTCAACGGCGAGCTTATCCATTCCGCCGGGCACGATGATCCTTCCAGCGATGATGACCGTCATCGCGGGATGATCGCCGCCGTGGCCGAGTATGATATGATTGATCTGGATGCCGACCGGGATCTGGTCCCCGAACTGCTGCAACATATCCCCCCTGAAAAGCGGATCATCTCATGGCGCGGCGCGGCCTCCAGCCTCCGCCATCTCCACGAAATCTTTCAGCGCTCCTCATCGATCCCCGCCGCCCTCTACAGGCTTGTCGCCGATCCCCGCTCCATCAATGATGTCATCGCCCCGCTGCGACTGTTGAAATCGCTCGGCCGGAAGGATGTCACGGCGTATGCCTCCGGTCGTTCCGGAGCGTGGAGCAGGCTGATGGCCCCGCATTTCGGCGCGGCGGTGGTCTCCGGTGGTGTTGGCGAGGAGGATTGCGAGCCGGGGGAGCTTACGATTGCGCGGCTTGTGGAGGATTACGATCTCCCGTGGCTCTATCCGTTCGATGAGATCTACGGGATTGTCGGCAATGCCGTCCTTCGCTCGCTTTCGCCAAGGCTTCATAACGGCGCCTACAGGCATCTCGGGAAACGGTCGCTCTATCTGCCGATTCACGTGGAGGAGTTCAGCGATTTTCATCGGGCGATGGGGGCGGGGGGGAGCTTTGAATCGCTCGGCGTCCGTTTTGCCGGGGGGACGATATCATCGCCGCACAAGGAGGCTGCGCTGGTGATCGCCTCGGGGAGCAGCGCTCTGGCCCGCCGCTCCGGCGCGGTCAACAATCTGGTTCATCGCGACGGATTCTGGTGGGGGGATACCACGGACGCCGCCGGCGCTCTTGTTCCGCTTGGAAAGCTGGGGCTGCCGATCAACGCCCAGCGGATACTGGTGGTCGGCTGCGGCGGCGCGGGGCGGACAATGGCAGCTGCCCTGAAGCGGGCCGGCGCCGACGTGACGTTGATGAACCGGAGCGTGGAGCGGGGGGAATATGCCTCGCGTCTGCTGGGGCTGCCACTGATGGGGCTGAACGATGCGGATATCAGAAATTTCTCGGTCGTGGTCAATGCCACCCCCGTCGGCCGTGATTCCGACGATGCGCCGTTCTCGCTGCATCGCCTCGGCACGAACTCCGCGGTGATCGATCTTGTCTACGGCTCCGGCCCCACCGCGCTGATGCGAAGCGCCAGGAGTCGCGGGATGACCGTGATAGACGGGCGGGACGTGCTTCGCGCCCAGGTCTACGAACAGTTCAGGCTTCTCACCGGCACGCGGTTGCCGGCCGAGGTGATGGACTCCGTTCTGGGGCCGGAGATGGAAATGGAAGGGCCGCTTCTGGCGGTCTCCGGCGCGTGACGCCGGCATCGGATCAATCAGTTCATATAATATCGTAGATGATGAATTCTGCAAAGTACATGAGGGGCGATACGCTGGTCTCCACGGCGGGGGGCGGCGATCTTTCGCCACTGGTCGGCACCTGGACCAACACCGATACCGACACCAATC
>JBDSJW010000056.1:0-3713 GCA_039917235.1 Kapaibacterium sp. (SeqCode)
CCGGGTGATGATCCTCTCGCGGAACCCCGGCGCAAACCGCTCCACCTGCCGCTCTATCCGCTCGGTCATATCCACCATCGATCCGTTCGGGACGTGACAGTATCCCCAGAGCGTCTGCTTCCCCTCCGGCGCGCGCGTGGGATCGAAGAGACTCTGCTGCGCCAGCAGCACAAACGGTCGCTCCACATGCTCCCCATTCCACATCCCCCGCTCCGATGCCGTGATCTCCCCCAGCGTCCCGCCGATGTGCACCGTCCCCGCCTCCCGGCATCCCTCCGCTACAAACGGCACCGGGCCATCCAGCGCCCAGTCCACCTTGCAGACGCCGGGGCCGTAGCGGTAGCGCTCCAGCCGCTTCCGGTATCCGCCGGAAAGCCGGTTCCCCGCAATTGCCATCATCTGCCGAGGCGTCACGTCAAAGAAGACCGCCCGCGCCGGTGGAAGCTCATCGATCGATTCTATCCTTCGTCCCACAACGATCTCCCCATCCAGCGAGCGGAGATACTCCGCCAGTGCCCCGGCGATCCGGGCGGAACCACCCTTCGGAACCGGCCAGCCGACCGCGTGACCAAGCATCCCCAGAATCAGACCGAACGCCGCTGTGGAGGCCATCTCCAGCGGAAGAATGGAGTGAGCCGACAGCCCCGCGAAATACCCCCGAGCCGCCTCGGTACGGAACCGCGAGGTTGCAAGCGAACTGGCCGAGCGGAGTGCCAGAAGGCCGAATCGGGCAAGCGCAAGCGGATGGCGCGGCACGCCGAACGGGCCAAGAAGATCGGGGAGGAGCTTCTCCCATCGCTCCACGATCGGCGTCATCAGGCGACGATAGGCGTCGGCGTCGGGGCCGAGGGTGGCAGCGGTGGCATCGATTGAGCGGGTGAGGAGGACGGCGGTTCCGTCATCGAGCGGATGGGCGATTGAGACGGGGGGAAAGATCCATTCGACGCCATGATCGGCAAGGGGAATGGTTCTGAAGAATGGCGAGCCGACGCCGAGCGGATGAATCGCCGAGCAGATATCGTGGAGATATCCCGGCAGCGTAAGCTCCTCGGTCCGCGTCCCGCCGCCGATCGTCTCCTTCGCCTCGAAGACGATCACCGAACGTCCCGCGCGGGCAATCGTGATGGCGGCAGCCAGCCCGTTCGGCCCGGAGCCGACGACGACGGCATCGTATGAGGTTCGGCGGGGAGTGCTGATCATCAGAATGCGTTGATATGATGGCGGATCTCCGGCTTCCCTCCGATGCCGGTAACGTAATCGACGGCGACAACATCGAACCGCGCCTCGCTTTCGGCGATCTTGTTGATGTAGATAAACCCCTCCGCCACCTTCCTGATCTGGCGCCGCTTGGCGGGGGTAAGCGCCTCCTCCGGCAGCCCGAAACCGTGCGAGCGCCTCCCCTTCACCTCGATAAAGACGTAGGCGGCGCCATCGCGCATAATCAGATCGATCTCCCCGGCCCTGCCGAAATGGAAGTTCCTTCCGACCAGCGTGTAGCCCAGACCGAGCAGGTATTCCAGCGCGATCTCCTCATGGATGGCGCCATCGGCGCGGCGGTTGGTTCCTGATTCCATTGTTCGGTCGGACTGTTGAACAACGATTGTATGCAGACCTGTCGGGGGACGTTTCAAACGTCCCCAACATCCCCAACAACGTTGCAAACGCCCCGGCTCATTTAAACATTCGTCAGCCGGAGAAACCGTCGCTTGCCGACTTTGAGGACGGCATCGGCGGCGGGCTGGTAGATAAAGTTGACATCGTCCACCTTCACGCCATCGATCGAAACGCCTCCCCCCTGAATCAGCCGCTTTGCCTCCCCCTTCGATGCCGCAAGGCCGCCCTGGACCAGCAGATCGAGGATCACCATCGGCGCATCGACATGATGGGAATCGATCTGTTCCGGCACATCCTTCTGGATGAAGACGCGGTCGAACTCCTCCTCTGCCTTCTGCGCGGTCCCCTCGCTGGTGTAGCGGGCAATGATCTCGCGGGCAAGGCGGCGCTTGGCGTCGCGGGGATGGAGTTGCCCATCGGCCAGTTGCGCGGTGATCGCCTCAAGCTGGTCCGGGGGATAGAAGAGGGCGTACTTGTAGTAGCCGGGCATCAGCTCATCGGGGATCGAGAGGAGTTTGCCGTACATGTCGTTGGGGAAATCGCTGAGGCCCACATAGTTGTTGAGCGACTTCGACATCTTGTCGTGCCCGTCGGTGCCGATCAGCAGCGGCGTTGTCACGATCGACTGCGGCTCCTGGCCGTAGGAGCGCTGGATGTCGCGCCCCACCAGAAGGTTGAAGGTCTGATCGGTCCCTCCCAGCTCCACATCGGATTTAATGGCGACCGAGTCCATCGCCTGGGCAAGCGGGTAGAGGAACTCGTGGACGGAGATCGGCGTTTCCGACTCAAAGCGCCTGTGGAAATCATCACGTTCCAGCATCTGCGAGACAGTGTACTGAGAAGCCAGCTTGATCACATCGTTGAAGGTCATCTTGCCGAGCCATTCGGAGTTGTAGACCATCCTGATGCGCTTGGAGGAGAGGACCTTTGTGGCCTGTTCAAAGTAGCTCCGGCCGTTCTGCTGCGTCTGTTCCAGCGTCAGCGCCGGACGCGTCTTGGAGCGGCCGGTGGGATCGCCGATCATCGCCGTAAAGTCGCCGACGATCAGGATCGCCTGATGCCCAAGGTCCTGGAAGTCGCGCATTTTCTGGAGGACGACGGCATGGCCCAGATGAAGATCGGGGGCCGATGGATCGGCGCCCAGCTTGACATTGAGAGGGATGCCGCTTGCCATCGCCCTGACGATCTTCGCGGCCAGATCCTCTTCGTGTATGATGCTCACCGTCCCGCGACGGATCAGATCCATCTGCTCGTTGACGGAGGGAAATTGCACTTTGGTCATAGTTGGTAGTCTCTCATCAAAAGTTTCAGGCGCTCGGGAGATGCGCCATCACATACCCGCCGAGCCGTGCCGGGGTGATCGGCCCGCAATCGTCGGTCAATCCTCGCTGCTTCTGCGGAGGCTTCGCTCGTTCTCGCGCTTTTTGATCGTCTCGCGCTTATCGTACAGTTTCTTGCCGCGCGCCACCCCCAGCTCAATCTTCAGATTCGATCCCTTGAAGTACATCGAAAGGGGGACAAGCGTCAGCCCCTTCTCCGCGATCCGCTGGGTCAGCTTCCGTATCTCCTTCTTATGCAGAAGGAGTTTCCTGGGGCGGGTCGGCTCATGGTTGTTGATATTCCCCTGCGAGTAGGGCTGGATGGTGCATCCCTCCAGCCACATCTCATCCCCCTGCGCCAGCGCGTAGCTCTCCTGAAGGGAGATATGCCCCTCGCGGATCGATTTCACCTCGGTGCCGCGCAGGACGAGTCCCGCCTCGATCTTCTCGAGGATCTCGAATTCGAACCGCGCCTTGCGGTTGCTTGCAACCGTCTTGATCGGAAGATTCCCGTCAGCCATTGTACCCGTCCACAAATAAGAAGTCCGCAAAGATACGGATGAAATAGGAGATGGTGAGGTGGTGATATCGCTGAACAGGAGTAATCGAGTGCAATATGCGTTGCGATCGATGTATTGCCGGGGCGGGAAGCCATGGAACCGAATCGGCGGGGGAGATCACATAGAACGGACCGTGCCCTTCCACCACGCGCCGTGACGTTATCCCATCATCAAACCGAGCCTGAACCCGTCAAATTGCGTTGGAATCCCACGTTCGTGA